>CALVRJ010000020.1 GCA_944358545.1 uncultured Bacilli bacterium
TTTTTTTGAAAACTACATTTCCGTTGAAGAAGACGAAAGAAAAATTCGTAATACTTATTATGCAAACGGTGAAGAACAAGGCAAAGCAGATGGCATAAAAATCGGCGAAAAACGTGGTAAAGAAAACGCTCTACTTGAAACGGCTAAAAATTTACTTAATTTAGGTATAAGCATTGAAAATATATCTAAAGGTACAGGTTTATCTAAAAAACAGATAGCATCACTTAAACAAATTTAGGTAGTCTCTTAAAACATTAGAACAAAATTCTAATGTTTTTTTTATAAAGTATTTTAAACAATTTAATAATGACATTCAAAAAGCACATCATCGATGTGCCATTTACTGATCTAATGCCTTTAAAGATTCAATCATATCTACTTTTCTTAAATAGTTATAAGTAAATAATTCAACGATAATTGAAGCTACGATTGTTAGTAAAGTTGCCAATCCAAAACTCCAAATACTAATTGTATGCAAAAACATAATTTCATCCGTTTCGGCTGTCGTAATAACGTATTGATCAAGCATTACGCCTAAAACAAGACCAACCAAAATTCCGATAAAAGTTAATATAATAGTTTCCCTATAAATATAACTTGAGATTTCTTTGTTTTTAAAGCCTAAGACCTTAAATGTTGCAATTTCTCTTTTTCTTTCATTCATATTGATGATAAGTAGATTATACAAAACGACAATAGCTAAAAGTATCGCTGCTCCTATAATTAAATAAACAATACTGTTAAGCCCATCTAAAATAGATTCATATGTTTCTATATTATCATGAGTATAGTTAATCGCATTAACTTTGTTTGTCTTTAATAAATTTGTTGAAATCTTATCGTAATTATCATTTTGTAAATTACCCATTACCATATTATAATCATCTTTATCAAATACTTTTTCCCGGTAATTATTGCTCATATAAATATAGTGCATTGCATAATTCTCACAAATTCCCGCTACATAAATCACATGCAGATTATTATCTGTATCTCTAATTTTAATTGAATCACCCTTAGAAACATTGAGTAAGCTTGCCATTTTTTCAGTAATAATTGCCCCGTATTTTGGTAAAGTAAGTCTTTTTCCTGTCTTATAATCGATTAAACTTATATATTTATTTATCTTATCTTTGTTCTTAAAAGTAAGCATGTAGACATCATTATTTTTACCATTCGCACTAAATGTGAAAGCTTCTTGATTTACTAAAGTAGGGGAAACAATATCATTATCTTTTAAAGTATTGTTCATATCATTATCTAAATTTTTTACACTCTTACTTAATGATACTAAAACATCATACTTTAAAATCCTACCATATTGTAAATTGCCAATACTATTAATCCCATCGCGAAGTCCAAAACCTGTAAGCAGTAAAGCTGTACACCCAGCAACCCCGATAATTGTCATAAACACACGTTTTTTATATCTGAATATATTTCTGATTGTAATTTTCCAAGTAAAGCTTAATCTATTCCAAACAAATTTCCATCTTTCAAGTAAAACCTTTTTCCCTTTTTTCGGTGCCTTTGGTCTAAGCAAAATAGCCGGCTTTTCTTTAAGTTCTTTAAGGCAGACATAAACTGCAACTCCAATCATAAGTAGGGAAGTACAAACTAAAATTACTGTATATGAAACAGGTTTAGCCCCCATAATCAAATCAGGTACGACATAATTCGAATCGTAAATACCATAAATTACTGAAGGAATTAAATAATATCCGATTGAAAGTCCAACTGAAACCCCAATAAATGTTGCGATTAAGCAGTAAAATACATAACCTAAAGTAATCTTAAAATTACTATAGCCAAGCGAAGTTAAAATTCCAATTTCGCTTCGTTCTTCCTCGATTAATCTACCTAAAGTATTAAGACAAATTAAGGCAGCTACTAAAATAAAGAAAACCGGAAACACATTAGAAATAGCTTCAACCTTACTTGCATCATCATAAAAATTAGTATATCCATTATTACTTGTCCTGTCGAGTAAATACCATACTGGCTTTTCGATATCATCGAGTTTAGCCCGTTCGTCAGCAATTTTTTGATTTGCTTCCTCAGTTCTTTTATTAAGTTCGGCAGTGCCCTTATTATAATCATCATAACCTTTTTGAACCTCAGCAAAACCGTCGTTTACTGTTTGATAGTTTTTATTAACTTCATTTCTTGCTTTTGTAATTTCCTGTTTTAGATTACTTTCGTTTTTATTTATCTCATCTTCTTTATTATTAATTTCTCTAAGCGCATCACGCATTTTAGCTAAAGCTTGATATTGGGCGTTTAAAGTCTCACAATTTTCTGTACATGAATTTATTTGACTATAAAGCTCATTTATTTTACTCTGTAAGTTATCTTCACTAATCCCATAATTATTAAGATTATTAATAATTTGAGTTTTACTTTCAGCGATTTGCTTTCTCCCAGCATTTATTTTATTTAAACCATCTTGTTCTTGTAATCGAATATCTTCGAGTGCTTTGTCTAGTTTATTTTTCGATTCCATTAAAGCATTGTAATTATCATCCAAAGTATTTTTACCATTTTCAAGTTCTGTCCTTGCATTGGCAATCTCATTATTAACTTCAGCTTCAGCTTTATTTATTTCCTCCATTGCCTCTTGCATAATCTCTTCATATCTCTTAGTCTCGCGTATTGGCTTTAGCTTTTCGAGCTCTTTATCTAGTTTTTCTACTTTTTCATTGTATTTTTGGCTATAAGCTTCTTCCTCTTTACTACCGCTGGCTATAAGGTATGCTTCTGTATAATATTCCATTTTAAAATTATCTTTTAAAACATAAACAAATGAATCTAATTTTCCATTTCCGATATTCGCAATTCCCTTATCAAGTGATAAATATAAAGGAGTAGTTATTAAACCAGAAACTTTACAAGAATCTATTTTTAAATAATCATCTAAATTGCCATTTTCAAAATTAATTTTATCGCCAATTTTATATTTTCCGTCTTCTGCAAGACATTCATTTTTTTCTTTTGGCATTCTTCCGCTTTTTAAAATAGGTTTATTAACCTTGTTTTCAAGAGCGTGAACTCTAATAGCTTTGCCTGAACTCATTACATCCAAAGAATAAGAAGGAATAACCTTATCGACATTTTTTAATTTTTTTAGGGAATTAATATCATCATCGTTAAGTCCCATAGTTGAAGTAATTTTAAAATCCATTAAATTACTATTATCATAATAATTATCGATAGTCTTTACCATATCTGGTGAAGCTTCCCTCAGCCCGGCAAAAAAACCGGTTCCCAAAGCAACTATTAAAACTACCGATAAAAACCTGCCAATTGCCTTTTTAATTTTAAATAGAGAAGACTTAAATAATAAATACATTTACCATTCAATCTCCTTAACATCTTTTGGCTTGTCATTAACATATTCTTTTACGACTTGCCCGTTTTTCATTTCAATAACTCTATCGGCAATTTCTGCAATTTGTGAATTATGGGTAATAATGATTGTTGTCATCTTATATTTTCTACTCATCTCTTGTAAAAGTTCTAAAACTATTCTCCCGGTTTTACTATCTAAAGCCCCAGTTGGTTCATCACATAAAAGTAATTTCGGATTTTTAGCAATCGCTCTGGCAATTGCGACTCTCTGTTGTTCACCGCCAGAAAGCTGGGCCGGAAAGTTATTCATTCTATCCTCAAGTCCAACTCTTTTTAAACATTCAGCTGGATCTAAAGGCTTTTTACAAATCTGTGAAGCAAGTTCGACATTTTCTAAAGCTGTTAAATTTTGAACTAAATTGTAAAATTGAAACACAAAACCGATATCGTATCTTCTATATAAAACAAGTTCTTTTTTACTAAGTTTAGCTATATCCCTTCCATCTACCATAACTGAACCGCTATTTGAACTATCCATTCCGCCTAAAATATTTAAAACCGTTGTCTTTCCGGCTCCAGATGGTCCTAAAATAACTGCAAGCTCGCCTTTTTCTATTGTAAAACCTGCATTTCTTAAAGCATGTATTTCTACATCACCCATCTTGTAAATTTTATTTATTCCCTTAAGTGAAATATACGCCATATTATCCCTCCTATAATTAACCTAATTATATCATTTTTATAAATTACTTTCTATAAAAATAGATCCCTTCTATACTTTAATTTTACTATTATTTGTAACCCCATACAAAACATAAGTTAATTACATTTAAATTCAAAAAAACTTTAAATATTTAAAACGTTATAGTATAATGGTTAAAGGAAGGAAGGTATTTTATGAAAATAATTTCTATTAACGCTGGTAGTAGCTCACTTAAATTCAGCCTATTCAATATGGATGATGAATCAGTTATTGCTAGTGGCGTATTTGAAAGAATAGGTATTGACGGAAGTTGTTATACCATTAAATTTAACGGTGAAAAATATAAGGAAGAAGTTCCTTTAAAAACTCATGCCGATGCCGTAAGTATTTTACTAGATAAATTAACTAGTATGCATATTATTGAGTCTTTAGACGAAATCGGTGGAGTAGGTCACCGTATTGTTCAAGGTAAAGATTTATTTGATAAATCAGTATTAGTTGACGATGAAGTTATGGAAAAACTTGAATCAATCAAAAACTTTGCTCCACTTCATAATCCAGCTAATATGCTTGGAATTGAAGCATTCAGAAAAGCTTTACCAAACGTTCCAATGTCAGTTGTCTTTGATACTGCATTTCATCAAACAATGGATGCTGAAACATATTTATATGCTGTTCCATATGAATGGTATGAAAAATATGGTATTCGTAAATATGGTGCTCACGGAACAAGTCATCGTTATATAACTGAAACAGTTAAAGATTTACTTAAAACCGATAAATTTAGATTAATCAGTTGTCATATTGGAAATGGTGGTTCAGTAACCGCAATTAAAGACGGTAAATGTGTTGATACTTCAATGGGATTCACACCACTCGCTGGAATTATGATGGGAACTCGTTCAGGTGATGTTGATCCATCAATTATTCCACCTGTAATGGAAGCTGAAAATAAAACAATCGATGATATTATTAATGACCTAAATAAAAATAGTGGGGTTTTAGGATTAAGCGGAATTTCTAGTGATATGCGTGATATTGAAGACGCTTATAACGAAGGAAACCCAAGAGCTGTCTTAACCTTTAATAAATATGTTCAAAGAATTGTCGATTATATCGCTCAGTATTATGTTCGTTTAGGTGGTGCTGACGTTATTGCCTTTACTGCTGGAGTAGGGGAAAACAGTCCAATTTTAAGAAAGCTTGTTTGCGATAAACTTGCTTGCTTAGGCGTAAAACTTGACGAAGAAAAAAATAACGTTCGCGGAAAACTTACTAAGGTAAGCTCTGATGATTCAAAAGTAGCAGTTTATGTTATTCCAACTGATGAAGAATTAATGATAGCTCGTGATACTCTAGAACTTATAAAATAAAAGTACGATTTGTTTCGTACTTTTTTAGTCTTTATAACCGACACACCACTTGAATAAAGTTATATCGATTTTATTATATAAAATGTAAAATGTTCTTGGTGATAGTTTTTTAATCAGTTGTCTAAAATATGCAAAAACTATAATATAGCTAAAACTAGATATATCAATGAAATAAATATTCCAATAATACCTAAAGAACGATTTTTTTCTTTGTTTCCATCAAAATTGTCAACGCCACAGACTCCAAGAACTAAGCCAATTAATTGAAATAAAAGTAAGGGATATAGAAATATTGAAATGAAACTAAAGCAAAATGATAAAACACAAAGTACATTTGTTTGAAGCTTATCATAAGTGCTGTTTTTCTTTGTTTGATAACAATTATTTTTGAAAGTTGTATTCCGAAAAGAATTGTTATTTACATCTAGATTTATAAGTGAATTATATAAGTCTAAATTATCAGAAATAAAGTGACAAAAACCATTCATTCCGTTTTCACCAAGTTCGTCAGAAAAAGTTAGAATTCTTTTCAATGTATCATCTTTACTTTTTTCGGATAAATCATATAAATATTTATTCAATGCCTCAAAAAATTCCAAATATGATAATACCATTTCAGAGTCGTCATTAATTGGATTTGACATTTCCATATCTGTTCTTCCATTTTTAATTTTAAATTTAATTTCTATATTATAATCATTATCTAATTTATATTTGCTTATTTTAATATCATAAGTTTTAACAAAATTTATGTAAGATTTTTTTATGAGAGATATATCAAAAGCAATTCTAAACAAGCTTATTTTATTAGGTAAACTTTTTGAAAAAACATTATAAATATTGATAATTTTTCCCTTTCCATTTTCGATTTTAAAGTCATATATTGTTTCCAAATTTAAAACATTCGGATAAAGTCCATTAACATTGTCTATAATTTTTTGTATCATAATTAATTTATCCTCTTTCTAATTATCTTCTATCATAAAAAATTTAGTCTTTATAACCGACACACCACTTGAATAAAGTTATATCGATTTTATTATATAAAATGTAAAACGTTCTTGGTGATAAACACGCCTTTGCGATTAAAGGCAAGAAAAGTCCTAAAACATAAAGCCCAAAAAATACAGCCACGCCAATTGCCAAACCGCCATTTGTTTCCATAGTCTTGTCAAAACCTTGATTATTAATCATATACATAAGAAAAACTAAAATCAAACAAGCAAATGGAAATAATCTGCTAAATATATTTAAAATAATACTACTACCGGCATTACTTAAAAAAGCAAATCCAATTAAAATAATTTTAATTAAAAAACATAAAAAAGTTTCTAAATAAACACCTACAAAAGCAACTATTTTTCTTAGAAAACTGTCATTACTAAATTTCATATATTCTTTCAAATACTCCCATTTAGTAACCATATCGTCATCATAATCATTATTTTCTGTATAAACATTTTGATATTGATTATTTGTTTGTTCTTTTCCTGTATATTTGTTATAACTTTCGTTTATATCTTGTTCTAAAGATATATCGTATTCTCGTCTTTTTTCATCGTCAAGTAAAATTGATTTAGCTTCATTTAATTTAACTGCCATCTTTGGAGCCTCTGTAGACTTGTTTATATCAGGGTGCCACTTCTTCATCTGTGTTTTATAAGCCTTCTGAATTTCTTCTTTACTAGCTGTATTACAAACTCCTAATAGTTCATAATAATTCATTTTACTATCCATAAAACCAATTCCTTTACAAGCTAAAGTATATAATAAACATCTATTTTTGTAAAGAAGCTACTTGTCACACGTAAAAAAATATGATATTATTAAATAGTCAATGACATGGCCTGTTGGTGAAGTGGTTTAACACGCGCGCCTCTCAAGCTCGTATTCACGGGTTCAAACCCCGTACAGGCTACCATTTTAGAAATGAAAGGCCACTCAAAGGTCTTTTTATTATAAAGGAAGCATATATGAATGAAATATTAACCATTTTAAACAATTTAAATATCAAATACGAAGTAGTAAACCACAAACCAGTTTTTACGGTTTCAGAAGCTCAAAACATTAAAAGCAAAATAAAGGGAGTAGGATGTAAAAATCTATTCCTAAAAAACAAAAAAGGTTACTATTTGTTGATAACTGAAGATAATACTAAAATTGATTTAAAAAAATTATCTGCAAGCCTTGGTGGACATCTATCTTTCTGCTCAAAGCAAGAGTTAAAAAATATTCTAAATCTAACTAAAGGAAGTGTTTCACCATTTGGTTTAATTTACGATAAAGAAAATTTAGTAACTGTCTTAATCGATGAAAATCTTCAAAATAAAAAACTCTTATTCCATCCAAACCTGAACACTAAAACCATATCTTTAGATTATAATGATTTAATTAAATTTATAAAATTTTCCGGGAACACTTATATATATTCTAAAAAATAAATAAAAGAAAGGAAAAAAATTATGAACGAGCTTATAAATAAAATATCAAATTTAACCTTGGAATATATTGACCAAATAACCTCAGATGGCAGAGTAAACCTTGGTGAAATATATTTTAAAACAATGAAAATAGAAAATGAAAACGTAATAACAATGGACATTTACGTTTTTCAAACAAATTTTATCAGACATTTTAATACTCATATTAAAGGAACTAACACTGTATCATTTAGCAGTAGCCTTTTAAATAAAATTGCCAGTAAATATTCAAAAAATAAAGATTATAAATTAAATCCATATGACAAAAAAGTTATAACCCTAACTCGAAGCCGTAAAGAAGCTCTTCCATGTACCATTAATATCACCCTAGACTTTAAAACGAGTGATCCAGCTATCAAAAAGTATAACGAAAAAATTTCTAAACAAAAAGTTATACATTCTTCCTTCATAGCCATAATAAAAAAAGAAAGGAAGAATAAAATGAACGAAAACTTAGAACTATTAGAATTTATTTATAAAACGAGTAGTATGGGAATATCTAGCACAACTGATTTGTTAAAGTTTATCAAAGAAAAAGATAACAAAATCAAAAAAGAGTCAGAAAATATTTTAAAGACATATGAAAAATACTTCAAAGAAAGTGAAAAATTATTAAAAAAATATAAAACCAAAGGTGAAGACGAAAGTATCATGGTCAAAGCCATGAGTACCATGGGTATAAAAAAAGAAGTCAAAGATGATAATAGTGATGCCCACCTTGCAGACGTGCTTATCCAAGGCCTGACGATGGGTAACCTTGAAATAAACAAAAGAATTACTAATTATCAAAAAGAAGTCGATAAGAAAATATTATCTTTAGCTAAAGAATTTGTTAAAGACTTTGAAATACATATTGAAAACTTAAAAAAATACTTATGAAAAAGCTCGAGATTAACTATCTCAAGCTTTTTATATATCCGTTGTATCGATTTTATCGAAAACTGAATTTTCTCTTTTACCGACAAATTGTTCTTGTGCACGTTCTTGTTCACTACGTTTTTCCATAACTTCTCTTGTTTCGTAAACAGCCTCTTTAAATGCTGAATTTTCATTTAATTTATCATCGTCGTCTAGTTCGATAATCTTAAGTATCTCACTAAAAGTAGTTAAACCATTTACAACCTTTTCAAGTCCATCTTGAAGCATTGTTGTAACCTCAGGTCCATAAACAAGTTCGCGTAGCTTTTCTTTTGGAACTTCATTTGCTAAAGCGTCACGAATTTGTTGATTAATCCTTAAAACTTCGTGAATTGGAACTCTACCTTTGTAGCCGTTGTTGCATTCTTCACATCCGACAACATCGTAAATTTCATTTATTTCTTTTCCTAAAACTGTCTTAAAAATAGTCTTTTCATATGGTGTAGTTGGTCTAAGCTTCCGGCACTTTGTACATAATTTTCTAGCTAATTTTTGTGAAATAACTCCTTCCAAAGCTGAAGCTAGCAAATATCTTTGAACTCCCATATCGATTAAACGTTCGATAGTTGTAAGTGAAGAGTTAGTATGGACAGTTGAAAGCACTAAGTGTCCAGTAATTGAAGCTCTAACCGCAATCTTTGCTGTTTCTGTATCACGAATCTCTCCAATCATTATGATATTCGGATCCTGCCTTAAAATAGATCTTAAAGCAATCGCAAAGTCCAAACCAATTTTACTATTAGTTTGTACCTGATTAATACCAGTAATATCCATTTCAACCGGATCCTCAACTGTAATGATATTTGTTGAAATTTTATTTAAATACTGAAGCATAGAATACACGGTCGTTGATTTACCACTTCCAGTTGCTCCTGTAACTAAAATAATACCATTTGGTAAATTTACCATATCGATTAACTTTTTATAATTCTTTTCGCTAAATCCGAGTTCCTCAAGACCAGCCATACTCATCGTATAATCCAAAATACGAACAACTATTTTTTCCCCATTAGTAAGTGGCAAACAAGAAACACGCAAATCGAGATCAACCCCATCAATTGTTGTTTTAATCGCCCCGTCCTGTGGTAGTCTTGATTCCGTAATATTCATTTTAGAAATAGTCTTAATACGAGTCATTAAATAATCTCTAATATTATTTGGCACATGTGTATAGTCGTAAAGTTCTCCATCAATTCTGATTCGTACAAGTAAATACTCTTCATAAGGATCAAAGTGAATATCACTCGCACCTCTTCTTGAAGAATCGACAAAAATCTCATTTACGATATCGACAATTGGCATTGTTTGAAAGTCAAAAGTTCTCATCATTTTTAAATCAGCTCCTCCTTTATTATTTTTGGACTAGATTTTATCCTAAATGTATTATATAATAATAAAAGAATAAATACAATTAAAAATATTGCAAATATAAGTTGTTTTAAAAAACTTTACAAAGAAAAGGGGATATATATGAAACTTAATAATAAAGCATTTACCGTTGTTGAACTAATTGCCTCATTTGCCCTGACCATGGTTATCACTGTCTTGCTTTTTGAAATATTACTTCAAGTTAAAACCATTTATCAAACGCAAACCATTAAAAGTGCGATTATGGAAAAAACAGGAATTATTTCGAAAAATATTAGACGCATTTTACCTAGCGACGGTTCTGTAACGCCTTCTTGTTCAGGGTCTAAATGCACCATCGGTGGTAATACTGTTTCTGTAAGTTCAAACCAAGTTACCATTGGTAAACAAAAATTTAATATGCCAAAAACTGTTAGCATTAAAAATCCAAGTCTAACTACGACATGTCAAGCTGAAAATTGTTATTTAACCTTCAAAATGACCTTGCAAAGTGAAAATATGGAAGATGATTACGTCTATAATACCGTTTACTATTATTAAAACCAAAAATCAAACAATACGTAAGCCATTGTTCCTGAAATCAAACTATGCATAACCCTCGCACATAAAAATGGTAAGTATTTAATTCCGCTATTACTCAAAATACTCATAATTTGCATATGAACGGAAAAACCGCCAAATGAAAGCATCATTACAGCAAGTACGCATTTAAGCTTCAAAGGGATTGCTTCCATGCTTATATATTTAAGCCCCTGTGTCATCTCGATAAATCCATTGAGAGTACTCTGCATAACACTATTTATTGAAATAGTTTCACTCAAAATAGTTGTAATTACTAAAAATGTTGTGATAACCCCTAAGACTAAAAGCAAAGTATTAATACTACTTGTTAGAGAATTAGTAAGAATTGTTCCGAAACTTTCACTGTTACTAATTCTTTTGTTATGCATATCGTTAATTGCTTTTTTAAAACTTATTTTTCCCAAGTCAACGCTAGGGTAGTAATTTCTCATAACTACCCCAATAATTATATTACCCAAATAATGACAAATTAAAATCAAAAGACCAGCTTCTTTATTATTTAAGAAAGTAATAGCTACTGTTCCTAAAATAAAAAGAGGATTACTAAAACAAGTAAAACATAACACCTTTGTTGCCTCATGTATATTTAATCTACCACTATCTAAAAGTTCCTTTGTGTACTTTGCATTAGCTGGATTACCTGATATAATACTCATGATAAATACAAAAGCTGCCGCTCCTTTAATTTTAAATAACTTTCCCATAAGGCATTTAAAAATTTCTGAAACAAATTCGACAAATCCACATTTTACCAAAATATTTGATAATACAAAAAAAGGAAAAAGCGATGGGAAGATATTTTCTTTAAAAACATTCAAAGAAAACAAAACTGACTTTAAAATACTCTCAGAGTCAACTAAAATAGAAATTGAAATATACATTAAAATAATCATTATTAAAATACTCGTTATTTTTTTCATCTTTTTTTCACCTTGTTTGTATATAGTTATATAGAAAGGGAATGCCTATGTTTAATAAAATATATGAAAAAATCCGTAAATTCATTAAAAAATTTGGCTTTATTTTCATCTATATATTTATATTTTTAATTTTAACGATGGACCTTCCATATTACATATCCGCCCCAGGTGGCCTTATGAATACGAAAGATAAAATCAAAAATACAAACTTTAAAATGTCAGGTTCTCTAAATATGGCCTATGTAACCGAAATTCATGCCACTATTCCCACCCTTATATGGGCTTGGATAAATCCTGACTGGGATGTTGAAACCGAAGCTGAAACAGTAACTGGCTCAGAAAGCGTTGAAGATATGGAATTTCGCAATAAAATGATGCTTGAAGAAGCCAGTAATACAGCCTTAAAACTAGCCTATGAAAAATCTAACATCGAATATAAAATGAAAAACGTCAAAGTTTATTTAACTTACATAGATGACCTTGCTAAAACAAACCTTCAAGTAGGCGACCAAATTTTAAAAGTCGATAATACTAAAATTAATACTAAAGAAGACCTTTATAACTATATATCAACAAAAAAAGTAGGAGACAAAGTTACCTTTGAAGTTATTAGAAACAATAAAAAAACATCTAAAAAAGCTACTTTAATAGATGTTCAAGGTTACCCTAAAGTAGGTGCGTTAGTATCAGAAACGTTCAACTTAAAATCAAATCATCCAATTAAACTTAAATTTAAAGAAAGTGAATCAGGTCCATCCGGTGGTTTAATGCTTACTTTAACCTTATATAGTTATTTAAATGAAATAGACCTAACTCATGGCCACACTATAGTTGGAACCGGCACTATTGATGAATTTGGTAATGTTGGTGAAATAAGTGGCGTTAAATACAAATTAATTGGTGCCGTAAATAAAGGAGCAGATATCTTTTTAGTTCCTGCCGGAAGCAATTATAAAGAAGCTAAAAAAGTTAAAAATGAAAAAGGCTACAAAATAGATCTAGTTCCTGTAAAAACATTTGATGAAGCCTTAAAATACTTAGAAAATTTATAATTTTAAACAAAAATAAGCAATTATCTTGCTTATTTTTGTATATAGTACGCAAAATACTACTTATATATTTTTTTATTATTTTTGCAAAAACATTTGTTCATGTTTTTTATAAAATTGTTTGTATAACGAATAGTTATACTGTATAATACCTATAGGGAATATCAGTTGTCCTGGGTGTCTACCTCACTTCATAGAGAAGGGAGGTTTGATAATGATGACCAAAAGAACGTTTATTATTAAAGTTCCTAGGAATATCTCAATCATTTTATTAAATCTTACCATACTGGTAATTTCAATAAAAAAATGACACTCATTCGAAGAATGCGTGTCTAATTCCATATAATATAATCGGGTAGACATTCAGACTTAGAAAACTGAATGTTCCCTTTTTATTTTATGAAGTTTCCTTCATCTATATACATACTACCACATTTTATTCATTTTTTCAAATGAAACATTCATAATTTAAGTTCTCTCAAATAACAAATAGGTTAAGATTTGTTATCATCATCTAAGTCTTCAAATAACTCTTTAATATGTACCCCAAGTACTTTTGATATATGATACAAAGTATTAAGAGAAAACGTCTTAAAAGTTTCGTTTTCAATATCTTCGATAAAATTTTCACTATAACTACATTTTTCCGCTAATTCTCTTTGTGTCCATCCTTTTAATTTTCTAATATTTTTCTCAACTCAGTAATAAATCACCATGGTCTTGTCATTACATCTACTAAAGCCGGTAAAGAGCCTAAAATTGTTATTCAAGTAAACTTTAATTCAAAACTTCCATTTAATGGAAAATCAATAGTAAACACGATGATGCGTGATGAAAAAAATACAATATGTACAGATGAATCATATATAACTATCAATATATATCTAGCCAAAGCCCTATATAAGTATTATAATGTAGGTAAAGACAAATTAAGCAGACTTGAAAAAATCTTTGTAATGCATGTAACAGATGAAATAAGTGTCTTAGAAGATGTATCAGAAGGAGATGAAGAACTTATGACATTTAAGAAAACAATTGAAGCAATGAGTAATGATGATGGAATAATTGGACTTTATGACAAGGCCGAAATGGATGAATTTGAACGTAGTCAAGGCCTGCAAATTGCCAAAAATGAAGGCTTTGAACTTGGAAACAAACATGGCTTTGAACTTGGTAAAGAAAATGCCTTAATTGAAACCGCCAAAAAAATGTATAAATCAGGAATGTCTGTTAATGATATCTATAAATATACTGGTTTATCAAAACAAAAAATAAAATCTCTTCAGACAAATTTTAATTAATATTTTAAGGCAAAAGAAATTATAAATCTTTTGTTTTTTTGTTCAAAAAAATTATTTTCCTAAATTCTGGAAAAACAAGTAAAAAAAATGTTATAATAACTAAGCAGTAAAGGAAGTAGATTTATGGATAGAAAAAGTGTTGATATGAATAAAATCACCCCGATGATGAAACAGTATTTAGAAATCAAAAATGCTCATGAAGACTTAATAATCTTCTTTAGATTAGGCGACTTTTATGAAATGTTTTTCGATGATGCTGAAAAAGTAAGTCGAGAACTTGAACTAACTCTAACTGGCAAATCAGCTGGATTAGAAGAGAGAATTCCAATGTGCGGAATCCCTTATCATGCTGCAAGTGGTTATATCGATAAATTACTTGAAAAAGGTTATAAAATAGGAATATGTGAACAATTAGAAGACCCTAAAAAAGCTAAAGGAATAGTTAAAAGAGATATCATTCAAATAGTTTCCTCTGGAACCGTTATGAACGACGACATGTTAAGTAAAACCGATTATAACTTTATTGCTAGTATTACCGATTTTAAAAACTGTTATGGAATCGCTTATGCTGATGCCACAACCGGTGAAATATATGCCTTTCTAATGGAACACGATACATCTAAAGTTGTAAGTGAAATTATAAACCTCGGCATTAAAGAAGTTATTATGACGGAAAATACAAATAAAAACATCTATGATATCTTGAAAAATCAGTTCCACTTAACGACGACAATTACTGATATTACAACCGATAAATATGAATCAGTTTATAAAGACTTAACTGACGAAAGATACATTATCTCTGTCAAACACCTAATTGCTTATATCGCCGATAATCAAAAAAGAGATCTTTCTCACCTTCAAAAAGTCATTATTAGGGGAACCAAGGATCATATGCATATGGACGTTCATACTAAGCGCAATCTTGAATTAACTGAAACATTGAGATTAAAAGAAAGACAATATTCTTTACTATGGCTTTTAGATAAAACTAAAACCGCTATGGGAGCTAGACTTCTTAAATCATATTTATTAAACCCTCTTGTCGATAAGACAGAAATCGAATACAGATTAAACACCGTTGAAACCCTTATCAATGAATTTATTTTAAAAAGTGACCTCGAAAAATATTTAACAGAAGTCTATGATTTAGAAAGGTTAAGTGGAAAAATTGCCTTCGGTTCTGCCAATGGCAAAGACCTTCTACAACTTAAAAACTCCATTCAAGTTCTTCCAAAAATCAAAGAAATTTTAATCAAAATAAACTATCCTAAAACCTTAGAAACCTTAGACGACTTATATCAATTACTCGAAAAAAGCATTTATGAAAATCCTCCAGTTTCTACCAAAGAAGGCTACCTTATAAAAGAAGGATATAATGCCGAACTAGATGAACTTAAAACCTTGAGAAAAGGTGGTAAAGACTTTGTCGCCAAATTTGAAACTGAAGAAAGAGAAAGAACAGGAATTAAAAATCTCAAAGTAGGTTATAATAGAGTCTTCGGTTACTATATCGAAATAAGCAAAGGAAATGTCAAAGAAGTAAAAGAAGAGTGGGGCTATCAAAGAAGACAGACCCTAGCCAACTGCGAAAGATATATAAGCCCAATCTTAAAAGAAAAAGAGGCACTTATCTTAAATGCTGAAGAAAAAATCGTTGAAATTGAATATAACCTATTTACAGAAATTCGTGACGAGGTAAAAAAATATATTCCTCGTCTGCAAAATATTGCCAAAATCATCAGTGAAATTGACGTTCTAGCCTCATTTGCCACTATAAGTGAAGAAAATAATTACGTCAAACCAGAACTAACTGAAAACGAAATATTTATCAAAGAATCACGCCATCCAGTTGTTGAAAAAGTCATAAATTCCGAGTTTGTCACTAATGACATAACCATGGATAAAAACACTAATATCTTACTCATAACTGGACCTAACATGGCTGGTAAATCGACATACATGAGACAAATGGCCATAATCGCCATAATGATGCAAATAGGATGTTTCGTCCCAGCAAGCGAAGCCAAACTTCCTATCTTTGATGCAATCTTTACGAGAATAGGGGCCTCTGATGACCTTGTCAGTGGTGAATCGACATTTATGGTTGAAATGATGGAAGCTGGTAATGCCATTACTAATGCCACCGATAAAAGTTTAATCTTATTTGATGAGCTCGGAAGAGGAACCTCAACCTTTGATGGTATGGCCCTTGCTCAGGCAATTATCGAATACATTCATCAAAACTTAAAAGCCAAAACTTTCTTCTCAACCCACTACCACGAACTTACAGATTTAAGTGATACTCTAAAACATTTAAAAAACATTCACGTAAGTGCCTATGAAGAAGCTGGCAAAATAACCTTCCTTCACAAAATAAAAGAAGGACCAACCTCTAAAAGCTATGGTATTCATGTAGCCAAACTAGCGAAACTTCCAAGTGAAGTAATCAAAAGAGCCAGCGAAATCTTAAAAATCTACGAAAGCAAAGAAAAAACTAGAGACAACAAAATTCAAGAATCGCTTCCTATTGATGAACTTATTCCTAAAAAAACTAAATTAGAAGAAGAGTTAGAGAAAATAAACCCATTAGAAACAACGCCAATGGATGCTTTAAATATTTTATATAAATTGAAAAAACTTTCCAAAGAAAATTAACATTTACTATACACTTTGTAAATGTTTTTTCTTTATTTCAAAATAAAACTTTGATACAATAAAAATGAAAGTAGGTAATATCAAATGCATAGAGAAAATATAAAATCAAAACTAATTTTAGTAATTTGTTTAATCATTTTACTTTGTTTAAGCGTAGGTTATGCCGCCTTTCAAACAAGCTTAAATGTTAAAGGAAACGCTTCGATTACTAGTGACTGGAATATCGAAATAACCGGTGTTCAGGTAATAAACACGACCGGTAATGGTGAAAACGCTTCATCACCAAGCTGGACAAAAACTACCGCTAACATGGAAGCCAACCTTTATGAACCAGGTGATTCTGTCAAATACAAAGTTACAGTTCAAAACAAAGGCGACCTTGAAGCAAACTTACAAAACGTTATTACTAATAAAGATAACAACGAATCAGTAAAAATTACATGTTCAGGTTATACATTAAATGAAACATTAAAACCTAATGCCACTAAAGATATCGTCGTCGACATTTCCTATAACCCAGAATATAATGGTGGCGACACCAGCAGTGAAGCCCAAATTGTTGTCGAATGCGTTCAAGCAAACCACTAAAAGTTCTATTAATGAACTTTTTTCTATTTATATTTTCTTCTAAATTTGATATAATCAATATGATAGGTAGCGTGATAAAATGAATAAGAGAGGGCAAGCACTAGTTGAATTTATTCTCGTATTACCAGTACTCCTTTTGATAATCATTTCCATGGTTGATATTGGTAATATTTTTTTGAAAAAGTTCGATTTGAATAACGATTTAGAAACTGTAACATCATTATATACTAATGGTGATATTTCAAAATTAAATAACTATTTACACACGGAGAATATCACCTTAGAAACAAGTGACAAAGACGATATGCTTACTATAACCTTAAATCAAAAAGTTGAAGTAAGTACGCCTATTATAAAAGCCGTCTTAGGTGATAACTATGAAATTAAAGCCTCTCAAACAATCTTTAAACAATAAAGGTCAAAGTCTTGTCGTCTTTGTTGCTCTGCTTCCCGTCCTTACTTTAATTATCGCCTTTATCTTTGAACTAGGAAATGCCTCATCCATCAAAAACAAATACGAAAATATTATCACTAATACAGTTTCTTATGGCTTAAACCATCAAGAAGATGAAAACCTTGAAAATAAATTAAAAAGACTATTGGATGCAAACTTAGATGGCGATAAAGAAGTAACTATAGATGAAAATAATATAACCATTCACGTTAAATATACTCCTCAAGGTATTTATTCAAAACTATTTAAACAAAACTTCGAAATTGACCTAACATATCAAGGACAGTTTGCAAGTAAAAAAATAACAAAAGAATAGAGGGAAAAATATGAAAAATGAAAAAGCTAAAATCATCACTATAACCTCAGTTAAAGGAGGAACCGGAAAAACTGAAACCATATTAAATATTGCTGGTCTTTTAAGTCAAAGAAATTTAAAGACAATTATCGTCGACTTAGACCTTCATTCCGGAGTCATCGCTCCCATATTAAACGTCAAAGCTGATGCGGACTTTTATGACCTAGCCAACGATATATCTAATAATCACTTTAATCAAATTGAAGATTACATTGTCAAATACAACGACAACATCGACATTCTCGCATCTCCTAAAGACCCGCGTATGGCTTATAAAATTGATCCGAAATATATAACCGTTGCTCTAGGCCGTCTTAATTATAAATATGACGTTATATTAATAGACACTAATCATATAATCGACGGAGTTAACCTTATTACCTTTGACAGTAGTGACGAAATAATATATTTAATCACTAACGATTTAATGGATTTTCGCAACATGAAAAACATGATCAATATTTATGAAGATATGGAAAGAACTAACTATAAAATCGTCTTAAACGAATCTATAAATCAAGGCGGCTTTAGTGATTTCGATATTAGGACAATTTTAAACCATAAAATCGATTATACATTACCAAAATCATTTCACCTACATGGCATTCAAAAATACGTTGAAAACGGTGAAATACCAAGTTTAGACAAAAGCTTATCCAAAGAAAAAGGTATTGAAGTATTAAATCACTTAATCGATGATTTTCTTAAATAGGGAGGTTAAAACATGAAAAAATTTACTGATGAATTTAAATATCGTCCGCAAAAAAACGAAATAGAAGAAACAAGTGATTATAATGCCTTTCCCAATAAAGAACTTCTAGATAAACTTCGTAGTGAAATAATTCAAAACCTTATAGATAACAATGTTAAAAACGGTGAAACGATGGATGACTTCGTTAAAAAACAAACAAGCGACATCATCGATAGATATGACCTTTCAAGCGTTGAAAGAAGTTATATCTATAATTTAATTGACAACGAAATAAACGGTTATGGACCCTTAACCGAGCTTCTAAAAGATCATGATATAACTGAAATAATGGTTAATAGTCCAAGCGAAATATACATCGAATTAAATGGTAAATTAATCAAAGATGACACAGTTAGTTTTATCAACAACGACCACATTATTAGAGTAATTCAAAGACTTATTCAGCCTCTTGGCCGCACGATTGATACTGCTCATCCAATGGTTGACGCCAGACTATCAGATGGTTCTCGTTTAAATGCCGTTTTACCGCCTTTATCGTTAAAAGGTCCTGTCTTAACTATTAGAAAATTTAAGCCAGAACTGGCAACAATCGATGACTTTCTAAGAACAGGTACTTTAACCCCGTACATGGCTAGATTTCTCGCTGCTTGTGTTCACGCTAAACTAAACATTTTAATTGTCGGTGGAACTGGTGCCGGGAAAACGACTTTATTAAACGTCTTATCATCGTTCTGTTCATCAGATGATCGTATCATCACGATTGAAGACGCAGCTGAACTAAGACTTAAACAGAGTCACGTCATCTCACTTGAAACGAGAAGCGAAAATTACGAAGGAACTGGCGCAATTACCATTCGTGATTTAGTAATAAATTCCCTTAGAATGAGACCAGACCGCATTATCGTTGGTGAGGTTCGTGGTAAAGAAGCTTTCGATATGCTTCAGGCCATGAATACTGGACACGAAGGAAGCATGACAACCATGCACGCCAATAGTCCTGCTGATGCCTTAAATAGGCTAGAAACCATGGTTCTAATGAACGGCGTTGAAATTCCTGTAACCGCCATTCGTGAATACATCGAAAGCGCAATTCAAATTGTCGTTCAAGTCGAAAGATTTTCTGATGGTCGCCGTCGGGTTAGTGCGATTAATGAAATTACTGGTATTAAAAATGGCGAAATTCAGCAAAAAGAAATATTTAAATTCAAACAGACTGGCGTTATGCCAAATGGCGAAGTAATTGGCGAATTCTTAATGCACAAATATATTCCAAAAGTATACGAAAGAATAAAAACACGTGATATCGATGACTTAACTGATATCTTCGGTAAATAAAAGGAGGGGAGAAAATGTTTGAAGGTGGAACATTTAATCAAGAAAAACAATTACAACCTGTAAATCATGACATAACTATAACGTTCACCCCAAACGTCAACGCTGTATCTTATACTTATAAAGTCTATAAAGATAATGAGGTCGTTGACACGAATATCCTTAATCAAAATACCCCTTATACATTTACTTTAAGTCAAACCGGAACATATAAAATAACCGTTGACGTAACCTTAAATACCGGTTTAACTTTCAAAGAAGAAACTGGCAACTACGTAATCGATAAAGAAAAACCCAAACTAAACGTTTCGGAAAAATCATTTACAATCTCTGACATTAAAAACTTGCCAGAAGTAACCGCGAGTGATAATTATGATGGTGACCTTACAAGTAAAATAACTAGTAACATAAATGATATAGACTTTGAAACTTCCGGACCTAAGACCCTAACTTATACAGTTACGGATGCCGCCGGAAATAAAAATTCAATCAATTTAAACTTAGATGTTTCTACTCATGAACCAGAACTTTTATTAACCCTAAGTCTCATTATTATTGCCTTAGTTGCCATTTTAATCTATTTTAATCGTTTGCGCAAAGCTTTTAAATTAGAAAAAAGAATTTCATCTTATGTCGTTGAACCATTAAACAAAAAAACCAATTCTTTCATTGATAAATTATTAACTAAATACCAAAAAATTATCAAATCTATTAGTAAAATTTTAAGCAAATCAGTTTTTGCCCAAAAATATGCTAAAAAATATGAAAAATATACTAAAATAACTAAATATCATGAAAGAGGCCTCGAGTTAATTAGTGGCAAAATCGTTATTGGCCTAATCTTTGTTTTAATTGCCGTCTTTGCCAAAGCCTTGCAACTTCAAATTTTAAGTTTCTATGAATTTGTTTTAATCTTCGTTTTAGGATTTTTTGCCCTGGACATTCTCTTATTACTTCGTTATAAAGTTTACTTCGGTAAACTCGAAAGTGACTTTTTATCAGCTATAACCGTTATGAATAACGCCTTTAAAGCGGGTAGAAGTATAACCCAAGCTATCGATATCGTTGGCAAAGAAGTCAAAGGTGTTATTGGTGACGAGTTTCAAAAAATGAGTTTAGAACTCTTATATGGTCTTGAACTTGAAAGCGTTTTCAAAAGGTTTTCCAAACGTACAGGTTTAGAAGAAGCAAAATACTTAACCGCCTCATTAACCATCATCAATAAAACTGGCGGCAATATTATTAAAATATTTGAAAACATTGAAAATAGTATGTTTGAAAAACAAAAATTAAAATTAGAACTCGAATCACTTACCAGTGGTAGTAAATTAGTTGTTTACACTTTACTTGCTATGCCATTTCTCTTCGTCCTAGTAATAACAACTATAAACCCTACATACTTTTTACCATTTATTAATAATGAACTTGGTATTATCTTATTGATATTTATGATAATTTACTATATAATCTTTATAGTATGTATAAGAAGAATAATGAAGGTGGTGATATAGATGAAAAAAAGTCTTTGGCTTACCAAACTATATCGCCAATCTGAACTAGAAAAAATCGAAAAAGATTTAAACTGTCTTGGCAAAGATACGAAATATAATGTCGAATCATTTGTCAGAGATAGATTGTTAGTAACTATTATCATTACCATTTTGGTTATCTTCTTAACCAAATTAGGTTATATACTAGCGCCCTTTGTTGCTTTTGGAACATATTATTTATTTTATTACTTAAACATTACTCGTAAAATGAATATACGAAACAAAAGATTAGAAAATGAAGCCATATTCTTCTTTGAAATACTGTCACTTACCTTAGAATCTGGCAACAACTTAGAAGGTGCCCTTCGCGTTACATGTGATAATGTCGATTCCGAAATAAGCGACGAATTTAAAAAAGCTTTATTTGAAATGCAGTTTGGCAAATCACTAATCGAAGCCTTAAGTGATATGCGTAGTCGTATATCATCGAATGATATCAATAACATAATCTTGAACATCATTCAAACAAGCCAGTTTGGCAATAGCATTTTAAACGTTTTATATAATGAAATAGACTTTTTAAGAACTAAACAAATTTTAGCTGTCAAAAGTCAAATCAATAAAATTCCAAATAAAGCTAGTATTATTTCCGTAATTTTTGTGGTTCCACTAATTTTAGTACTTATTTTGGGACCATACTTAATCGAATTTATAAGTTAGGGGGAACATCATGTATTATCTTATCGGAATAAAAGGAACTGGTATGTCCGCACTTGCCGGCATTCTAAAAGACTTAGGCTATGAAGTTAAAGGAAGCGATAATGAAAACCATTACTTTACTGAAAAAGGTTTAATCGAAAAAGGAATTGAAATTTTATCCTTTGATTCAAACAATATAAAAGAGGGAATGTATATTATCAAAGGTGGCGCTATTAAAGATGATAACGTCGAAGTCCTAAAAGCTGAAGAGTTAGGTTTAAAAATTCATTCCTATGAAGAAATGGTTGCTAAACTTACTTCTATGTTTCAAACAATTACTGTAGCCGGTTGCCATGGTAAAACGACAACTACAGCCATGCTTGCCCATGTTTTAGACACATTAAGAGGAGCTAATTATCTAATCGGTGATGGAACAGGTCACGCCAATAAAGAAAATAAATACTTTGTTTTAGAAGCCTGCGAATATAAAAGACATTTTTTAGAATATCATCCATATTACGCTATAATAACAAATATCGATTATGATCATGTTGATTATTATCAAAACATCGATGATGTTATAAGTGCTTATACTGAATATGCTAATAACGCTGAAAAAATGGTTATTGCTTGTGGTGATGACCCATACACTCATAGCTTAGAAGTCGATAAACCTATATTTTATTATGGACTTGATGATGATAACGATATCATTGCCAAAGAAGTGGAATATACCGAAAATGGCACGAGTTTTGATGTATTTATCGAAGATAATTATTACGGCCATTTCGATCTGAAAATATATGGTAAACATATGCTTCTAGATGCCTTAGCTGTCATTAGCTTTTGCTATTACGAAAGATTTGAAGCTAAAGAAGTGAGTAAAACGCTTAAAACATTTGAAGGAGCTCAAAGAAGATTTACCGAATATCCAGTATTAGATAATATCGTTATCGATGATTATGCCCATCATCCAGCCGAAATCAGAGCAACCCTAAAAGCCGTTAAACAAAAATATCCAAGCAAAGATATCGTCGTCGTTTTTGGACCTCATACATATTCTCGAACCGAGGCCTTTAAAGATGAATATATTGAAGTCTTAAGTAAACCGAGTAAAACATATATCATGGATATTTATGGTGCAAGAGAAAATAAAGAAGATTTTAATATTACAAGCGAAGATCTAATCAAAGAAATTTCAAACGCTGAAAGTATTTCAAAAGATACAATTGATAAACTTTTAAACCATCATAACTCAGTTATTATATTTATGAGTGCGAATGATGTGACCGCACTTGAACAAGAATATATCGAAAAATATAAGAAGCAAGAAAATGCGGAAAGTAAATAAAAATATAACTAAACCATTGAAAAAATTATCTATAATCGTATGTACCTTTTTATGTACATTTTCAAATAAATTAAACAAGCAAAAATTGCTTGTTTTTCATTTGACAAAACCATTATCATAAGCTATTATATGTAAAAAAGGGAGAAAAATTTATGAGAAAACTAAATACAATTATAAAAGGACTAAAAGGAACCTTGTTAGGAATAGGCTTAGATGAAAAACTTTTAGAAATAATTGAAAAAAATAACGACATAAATAATTGCTTTATCATGGAAGACCGAAGTAGACTAAGTAAAAAATTCGATTTTTTTGGCGGTGGCAAAGATAAAAAAGTAAACATAAAAAAAATCCGAAAAATATTTAAGAAAAAAACATTAGATAATATTATTTGCAACTACGAAACCATCAAACCATATTTTCGCCGTTTCGTCAGCAATAGTATTTATATAAATAAAGGCTTCCTTTATTTATATGGAAACTTAACTAACGATGATATCGAAAAAATTCAAACTCGTTATTCTAGATATAAAAGTAAAATTACTATTCAAAAAGAAAAAGATTACGCAATTATAATTATTGATAACGCTGACATTAAAACCGGATTTTTCAAAGACAAACTATATATCTTCCTAGATTTCTTTACAGACTTCATCGATATCTTAACTACGCTTTTAGTCGGATAGGGAAGTGATACAAATGTATAAAAAAGTTAAGTTTAGTATTCCAACCGAAAATCAAATATATGGTATTTTTCGTAAACGAGATATCATACCTAAAATGCTAAACATGGAATTAGATAATGGCCGCCTTAATTTGTTTAACAAAATATCAACAAACGCCAATATAACTGATTATGGAATAACCCAAAGTCTTGCATATATTGACGGTGATATCGTGCTAAATAATGATTATCTAATTGAAACCGATGAAAATTCCTATGCTTTAGCCTCTTCTAAAGGACACAAAAAGCTAATAACAAAAGATGCTGTAGTTGGCATAAGGCCTATTTTTAAATATCAAGAATTTTTAAAACATAAAACACATCAAAATAAATATGGAATATATGAATTTACGTATGGAGAATATCCTGAAAACGCACTTACTAAAGAAGAAACCAAATCCATTTATTATAAAATTCCCGATTCAAAACTATTTGAAACAACTGGTAAAACAGGAAAAATATATCATCTTTTGAACAAAGAAAATAAAATCCAAACTACTTCTGAATATTTAATCAATAACGAAAAATTTATTATCGTCAAAGGATTAACCGGTAAAGAAGGTAATTACACGCTATCAACTGGCGAAGAATATCACAAACGTGATAATGTATACATAAAAGTAAAACCTATCATTTGGTATCTCGACAAAGAAAGTAACTTAGCTATTTCCAAAAATATTTTATTTACCCTCCCTTTAAACCTTGGTTATGAAAATATAATTAGCTATTTAAGCAATTGTTTTTCTAAAGACATAACCAGTTCTAAAAAGTTAAGAAAGCTATAAAAGTCATTGACAAAGCAATCATTTTATGCTATTATTTACACAGAAAAGCACATAAAAGTGTTTTTTATTTTAGAAAATCATAAGATTTAAAAGTAGGTGAAAATATGGGAAAAATCAAAGGATTTTTCGGAAATGTAATTAAAGAAATGAAAAAGGTAAGGTGGCCAAAAAGAAAAGAAACTGTCCATTATGCCATATGGGTACTTTTATGTATTGTCTTTTTAAGCCTTTTCTTCGTCGCATCTGACTTTATCATTGCTGGTGTAAGAGAATTACTAGAGAGGTTGTAATTATGGAAGATATGAAAAAAGAGTGGTATGTTGTTAATACATACTCAGGACACGAAAACAAAGTAAAAGAAAAGCTTGAAATGCGTGCAAGTTCGATGGGTATGGAAGACTACATCTTAAGAGTAGTTGTTCCTGAAGTCAAAACCGTTGATGAAAACGGAAAAGAAAAAACAACTAAATTGTTCCCTGGATATATTTTAGTTGAAATGGTTATGACTGACGAAGCTTGGTTCATCGTCAGAAACACTCCTGGAGTTACAGGATTCATCGGATCATCAGGTAAAGGAGCTAAACCATTCCCATTAACTCCAAGCGAAGTTGATAAAATTTTAGGCTCAATGGGCATGAGTAGATTAGACGCCGATAACGACCTTAAACCAGGTGAAAAAATCAAAGTTATTTCTGGACCATTTGACGGAATGTATGGTGAAATTAAATCAGTTGATTTGCCAAATGCTAAATTAGAAGTTTCAATTGATTTATTCGGTCAAGAAACCGTTGTCGAATTAGAATTATCACAAATTACCAAAGCTTAGTGTCAATAACTTATGAAAATGTCCCGAAAAAAAGTAAACATTAGTGGAAAAATTTTTAAGCATATACATGGTTT
>CALVRJ010000021.1 GCA_944358545.1 uncultured Bacilli bacterium
TAATTTCTATTATTTTTTAATCCATTAATCATTTTATTAAATGATTCTTTATTTTCTTGTTTTCTAATCAAGTTAAAATATCCTCTACATTCCTCAAAAGTTATATCTTGTATTCTCTGATTTAATATATCAAAAATTTTCTTTTGATAATTATCAACTCCTATAAATATTTCACTCATAATAACTGCCTTATTTTTAATATCAACATCATCTACGTTATAACACAGATTAAATAATATATACTGCTTTTCTATTATTGATTCTGATTTATTTTTTAAATAATCATTAATTATCTTAACGCAGGTAAGAATTTCTTCAATATTCTCCTCATTATTTATTGCAATTTCAATATATTTGTTTAATGTCTCATCATATTCTGGTTTATTTAAAATCACATCGCACATCATTACATTAACAACTAAATCATTTTTATTTTTACAATGAATATTATCTAAAATAAATGTTTGATTAGGAGTATGCACTTCAATTGAGCTATGAATCATTGAATGAATTTCATTTTTAATTTCTTTATTATTTTCTACCATTAACAAATGAGCCAATAATTTTATATGTCTTATTTTTTCAAATAAAATTTCGTTTTTTGAGGTTATGATTTCTTTTGCCAATGGCAAATATTCTTCTAATATAAATTTCTTTGTTTTACCCTTATATCTTTCTGGGCTAAAAATACCTGTACCAATATTATAATCGTTCCCATATTCTACAAAAGTGCTTGTGCTTTTCTCTCTTTTAATATGTCGCTCTTTATAAATATTAACTATATTTTTAATTGCCTCTAATTCATTATTTTTTGTTTCAATATCATATAAAATATTTTCATTTGAGCCTTTATTACTAAATAATTTATCATATTTTTTTATTTCAGGACTTCGCTGTTTTATTTTTATAATGCAATCTGAAAAATCAAAATTAATATGCTGTTTATTTTTTATCAATGAATCAATTATAAACTGGAAATTATCAAAATCATTTTCTGATAACTCATCTATATTAATTTCATTAACTATTCTTCCAAAATCAATATAGAATCTTGAATATTCTTTTTCAAAATACAATTTAAGAATATTTAATAATTCACTTATTTTTTTATTTCTTAATATATTGTTTCCAAGTGATTTAAAAGCATCACTAATTATATTTATTTGATGCTCATTATTTATATTAACAATAGAATATATATTGTTAGTTAATTCATCAAATAATGATTCGTTAATATATCTACCATAAATATCATATAAAAATATATTATTTTTATCTATTTCAAATTTAAATAAAGATTTTCGAATTTCAATTAAAGAATTTATAAACTCTTCGCTGTTAACAAAAGCATACTTTAATTTAATTTTATTATACAATGTTCTGTATTTTTTAAACTCACCACTTAAGAATAACATTTTTAATGTTATTTTATAAAATTCTTCATCACCAAATGTATCAGCATACATATACATTACATTTGAAACTAATTCTCTAATAAGTTTTAAATGAGTTATTGACCCATAAAAAATTGTTAAGTACAAAAGTTGTTGTATTTGATTAAAGCAACTTTCTAATCCTATCCCATATATAACTGTATATTTTGATTTAGTTTTATTTTTAAAAATTGTCTTGGACAAATCATCAAATATCTCTGATTTTATTCTATCTATGTCTGGATATGAAAGTTTATGTTTGTTTTTATCCAATCTTTGTTGGTATTGATTGTCAAAAGTATACTTATTGATTGTATTTTCATACTGATGAAGTATATTTCTTCCATCAATACATATGTCATCTAAATACCATACAGGAAAATCATTAGTCTTAATTGCATAATTGTATAATTCATTATATTTTTTGGTTGCCAAATTTAAGTCTCCGTTAAAATATGCAAAGTTAGCATTCCATCGATTACAAATTGTACTATTATCATTAAAATCAAATTCTAATTTAATGATATCATAAAATTTTAATAAATCTTTACTAGGAAATTCACACAAACCAAATATCCAATCGATTAATTTTTTTCCTAATATCAAAGGTATACTAGTAAAATCATAATTTTTATCTTTAAAATAAGGAAATGCTAAGTTGTATGCATAATTATCTAGTTCTTCAAATTTATTAATATATTTTTTAAAGAAGTCATTATAATTAACTTTATTCGTAATAGCTTCATAACTTTTTTCCTGATTAATTTGATAAATATTAGTTGTATATATTTTGGTTATTTCATCACCATTTATAACTTTATCAACATTATTATATACAGTATTTGTATTATCTATTTTCTTCTTATCTGTTTTTATCTCCATTGTTTACTTCTCCTACATTATTGTATGATGTGTTTTTATTATTAACTTTTCTTTTATCTACATTTATTAAACCAATACTATTAAACTTGTTTTTTATCATAACTACACTACCAATACTTCCGCCAATAAAGCCTGCAATTAATGGAATAACAATATCAACAACAATTTCTTTTAAACTCATATTTTACCTCCCTCTATAAGTAATTATTTGATAGATATTATATCATTTTTTTTTACTTAATTAAATCTTGTTTATTATTTAGAGTAATTATTAATTCAATCTTTTCATTTACTCTTTTCTTATTTTCCTTTGTACTAGAAATATAATACTTTTCAGTTGTTTCTATTCTTTTATGTCCTAACATTTCAGCAATATCTTTTATTTCACATCCGTTTCTTAAACTAATAGTGGTTGTGGCAAAACTTCCTCTTAAATCATAAAATCTACAATTGATTCCTAACTTGTGATGAATAATTTTAAATGGATATTTTATAATATCTGTTCCTGAATATGTTCCATCTTTCCTAGTAAATACCATTTCAATACAATTCCTTTTAACATTACTTTGAATTATCTTATATTCTATTAACTTACCATACTTATTTCTCACTTCTTCGATAATATATCGTTTATACTTTTTTCCATATTATTTTCTATATTTATTTTGTAATTTTTTATAATCACATAACATTGAATGAAAGGTATCGCAAATATAAACTTCTCTACAACTACTTGATGTTTTTGTTGTACCCAAATACCATCTTCCTTTATTATCTTTATCTTTTGCATATACAGTTTTATTTATTTTGATAGTTCTATTTTCTAAATCAATATCATTCCAAGTTAATGCAAACACTTCTCCTATTCTCATACCTGTATAACATGCAGTAATGAATGCACATATAAACACTTTATTATTTTTAAATCTATTTAAAATTGTCTCTATTTCTTCGTTGGTATAAATATGTCTTATATTGTTTTTTTAATTCAAATGATAATACTCTAGATATTTGCAAATCTCCTGCAGGATTATTTTTTATAAATCCAAAATAGTATGTTGCATCTCTTAATGAACTTTTGATAACTTTTTGATAATTTCTCAATGCTTCTTTTGTGGTTGATGTTTAATATAATTTTAATAGTGCTTGATTAAGAATAAATGACGTTAATTTGGATAATTTATAATAACCCAATTCTTCCTTTATCTTATCAAACAATTCTTTATATCTTTTGGCCGTTGAATACTTATAATTTATTTCAAAATATTCTTTCATCCAGTAATCTAAATAATCAGAATATAACATATTACATTCTATATTATTCTCACCTTTAATAAATTCATCATAGGTTTTTTGTCCCGCTAAATATGCTTCATTTTTAGTTTTAAAACCTGATTTTGTAATTTGTTTTCTTTTTCCATTCACTTTGCCTGCTTCAAATCTATACTCATATAGATTATTTCTTTTTCTAATTGTAATCAATTATAATCACTTATCCTTTCTTTATTCATTTCTATTTTACATTAAAAAAAGTATAAACATTTTAGTCTATACTTTTTTTAATTAACCTCTAAACTTGTACAATTCTGATGATAATATTTCATTTTTCTTGATAAATTCAAATAATATTTCTTCAGTAATTCGGTATTGATTTCCATTTTTTTCTTTGGTTGCCAGTAATTGATTTCCATATTCATCAGTAATTTGAAAACTATGAACTATTCTATTTCTAGTATTAACTAATTCATTAAACATAATAGAAATTTTATTATTTTGTGTAACATTTGTAATTGTTTCATCTATTGCTGAAAGTAGATTTCCGGAAGTTTTATCAATCAAGTCAAACCAATTATAGTGTTCATTATCTACTCTCAAAATATTTTCAATAATAAATGAGTTGTTGCTATTAAACACACACAATGCAGTTCCCAATAATTCTCTATATTTTTTACTTGGTAATGCTTGTTTACTATATTCTTCATACATAACTAAAACTTCTCTTTCCTTTAGTATTTAAATTATTTACTAAATATAAATTATATTATACAAAAAGGATGTCCACATTATAAATGTTGTTCGCACCCTTATTTTACTACATATTTTTAATATCTGGTGGACATCCCATAAAAATCCGAACCAATTTTTAATTTTATTAATATTGATTTTTCCCTTTATTTATGCATTTTTTCCGTGACAATTTTTGTATTTAAGACCAGATCCACATGGGCATTTTTCGTTCCTACCTATTTTTTTGACTCTTTTTGGTGTTTGCTTTTTTACTTTTGATTTATCTTCATTTGTTGTTCCTTTAATAGTCTGTTCACGTTTAACATTTTGTCTAATTTCAGCGTTAACTAAGTATCTACTGATATCTTGGTCAATTGTTGCAAGAAGATTATCAAACATTTCATAACCTTCTGAGGTATAGGCACGTAACGGGTTTTCCTGTGCATACTGTCTTAGGTAAATTCCTTCTCTTAGAAGTGACATAGCATTGATATGATCCATCCAGTGAGTATCGATTACTCTTAAAGATATGGCTTTTTCAAATTCATTTTTAAGTTCATCTGGAAAATCAGCTATTTTAGCTTCATATTCATCAACTACTTTATCATATATTGTATCTATTAAGCTTTGTGGGTCTAATTCTTCCAAATTTTCAATACTTATGTCGTTTTTGAGTAGATTTTCATTAACTGTTTCTAAAATTTCACTGACATCTTGGCCAGTTAGTTCATTTGAATCTACTAAATGGCTATTAACTATATTAGTAATATGATCACGGAAATGTTTTAAAGTCATTGTATGAATTGAATCACTATCTAAAATTTCGTTTCTTTGTTTATAAATTATATTTCTTTGAGTGTTAATGACATCATCATATTCTAATAAATGTTTACGAGTGTCAAAGTTATTTCCTTCAACTCTTTTTTGAGCTGACTCAATAGATTTAGATAAGGCTTTACTTCTAATTGAAAGTTCACCATCAAATCCGACTTTTTGAAGAAGAGCTTTGGTTCTATCAGTTCCAAATCTAACCATTAAATCATCTTCAAATGATACACAGAATTGAGTCATTCCTGGATCTCCTTGACGACCAGCACGTCCTCTTAACTGGTTATCAATACGTCTTGATTCATGTCTTTCACTACCTAATACGCATAGTCCACCAAGTTCTTTGACACCTTTACCAAGTTTGATATCGGTACCACGTCCAGCCATGTTAGTGGCAATGGTAACAGCACCTTTTTCACCAGCTTTGGCAATTATTTCAGCTTCACGGGCATTGTTTTTGGCATTCAATACTTCGTGAGGTATTCCTTCTTTTTTTAGCATTTTACTTAATTTTTCACTGTTTTCAACGGCTACAGTACCAACTAAAACTGGTTGACCTTTGGCGTGACGTTCTTTAATTTCGTTAACAATAGCTTTATATTTTCCTTCAGCTGTGGCAAAGATTAAATCACTATAATCTTTACGAATAATCGGTTTATTTGTTGGAATTTGGATAACATACATGTTGTAGATATCTCTAAATTCTTCTTCTTCGGTTTTGGCCGTACCAGTCATTCCGGCTAATTTTTTATACATTCTAAATAAGTTTTGGAATGTAATGGTTGCAAGGGTTTTGGTTTCTTCATTAATTTTTACGCCTTCTTTAGCTTCAATGGCCTGATGAAGTCCTTCTGAGAAACTACGTCCTGGCATTAGACGACCTGTAAACTGGTCAACGATGATTATTTTGCCATCTTGAACAACATAATCAAAGTCTTTTTTCATACTGAAGTTAGCGTGCAAAGCTTGGTTTATGAAGTGAACTAAGGTTGCATGTTCGATGTCATAAAGGTTTTTAACGTTAAAGAATTTTTCAGCTCGTTTTATACCTTCGGCATCTAGTGATGTTGCTTTTGTTTTAGGGTCATAAATGTATCCATCATTTTCTTTTAAGGTTTTTGCAAACTTATCAGCTTGAACATAAAGGTTAGCAGATTGCATTTGGCCACCAGAAATGATTAATGGGGTACGTGCTTCATCGATTAAGACTGAGTCGACTTCATCGATAATAACGAAGTTGAGTGGTCTTTGAACGCGGTCTTCAGCACGAACTACCATGTTATCTCTTAAATAATCGAAACCAATTTCATTATTAGTTGAATACATGATATCGCAGTTATAGGCTTCTCTTTTTTGTTCGGGTGAATATTCACGGTAATTAATACCGACAGTTAAGCCTAAAAATTCATATATTTTTCCCATCCAATTGGCATCACGACCAGCTAGGTATTCATTAACGGTAATTATATGAACTCCTTCGCCAGTTAGGGCATTTAGGTATGCTGGCATAACTGAGGTTAAGGTTTTTCCTTCACCGGTTTTCATTTCGGCAATATTACCATAGTGAATTGCAAGTCCACCTAATATTTGAACAAAGTATGGTTTTTCGCCAATTACTCTATAGGCAGCTTCTCTAGCGACAGCAAAAGCTTCGACTTTTATGTCTTCTAATGTTTCCCCATTTTTTAATCTTTCTTTAAATTCTTCAGTTTTCGCTTTTAATTTTTTATCTGACAGTTTAGACATTTCTTCATCTAAATCATCTATTTGAATAGCGATTTCTTTGAATCTTTCTAGTTCTTTATATTCATGATCGAATAGTTTTTTTAAAAAGTTCATCTTGTTCATCCTTTCGTCTATATAGTATTTTATCAAAAAATGCTTAAAATTCATAGCTTTTGGCGAAAATATAGGTGATTTATTTTAGTTTACGATATAAAAATCGCAATAAGCGATTTTTATTTTTCTTTAATTAATCCATAGTTGCCATCAGCACGTTTATAAACGGTTTCAATGTCACCACTTTTAGCACTGCGGAATATAAAGAATTCGTGGTCGATAAGATTCATTTGAAGAATTGCTTCTTCTTCACTCATCGGTTTTAATTCTATTTCTTTACGTTTAACGATTTTACTTTTGTCACTTTCTTCTTTTTCAGTATCAAAGTTAGTTACAAGTCCAGTAACTTTATCTTTGTTACCTTTCTTATTCATTCTCGTCTTGTTTTTTCTGATTTGTCTTTCTAATTTATCAGATACAAGATCGATTGCTGCATAAGGGTCTTTGTTACTTTCTTCAGCACGTAAGATTATTCTCTTAATTGGAATTGTAACTTCAACCTTGTGTTCGGGAGATACCGCACGGATGACCACTTCAGCTTGGTACTCATCAGAGTTTTCGAAGTATTTATCCAATTTGGATAACTTCTTTTCAACATATTGTTTTAAGTCATCTGTTACTTTGACTTTTTTGCCATGAACTATGCATTTCATAATATCACCTTCCTACTTTAATTATACCATAAAATGCGTATAAAAAGCAAAAAACTACGCTAAGGTAGTTTCTAGCTCGACTACATTTTTAGCTTGTAGTCCTTTATCTGTTCTGACTAGTTCAAATTCAACATACTCGCCTTCGACTAATGTTTTGTAGCCTGGTGTAAGAATAGCTGAGTAATGAACAAAGATGTCTTCACCGTCTTTATATTCGATGAAGCCATAGCCTTTTTCATTATTAAACCATTTGACCTTGCCTCTCATCTCTTACATCTCCCTTCTAGTAATTCTTTTACACTACTAATTTACTACAAATGGACAGTTAGTTTTTGTCTAATTTTGTCCAATATCGATATTTTACTGCCGGCATTTTTAATTTTACTATGTTTATTTTTAGTTTTTTATTTTGTTGGCTAAACGCGCACTTATTTTGTCTGAACGAAGTGAAGTGTTATTAATAGTTATATTTAAACAGCATTCAGACAAAATTTATGATTAACACAAAAAAATGAAGAAAATTAATTCTCCATTTTTAAGCAAACTATACTAAAACATTGTCAATTTCAACCACATTTTTAGCTTGTAAACCTTTATCGGTTCTAACTAAATCAAATTGCACATATTGGCCTTCGACTAGTGTTTTGTAGCCTGGTGTAAGAATAGCTGAGTAATGGACAAAGATATCTTCGCCGTCTTTATATTCAATGAAGCCATATCCTTTTTCATTATTAAACCATTTAACTTTTCCTTTCACTCTTACATCTCCCTTCTAGTATTTCTTTTTTTACAACACTACTTCTTTGGCACTTCAAAAAAATAAATTAATTGTTGTACCTTTCATATCGATACATTTTACCGGCAATTTTTATTTTACGCTTATTATTTATTCTTTTTGACTACAATGTTTGAATGTACCATTTTTTTGCCTGAATGCGAAAAAGTGTCATTATTCGTTATACTTATTTTTCATTCATACTCAATACATAATCATTTAAGCAAAATGTTAACATGGGACAACATTTGTGTGATATTTTGTATATAGTTAAGCTAGTTTGCTTGATAGAAAGTAGTATGTTATATGCGAAAAAAGTTTATTAGTAGTTCGCTTAGAGCGATTAAACGAAAGTATCCTGAATATTCGGATGAAAAACTCGGTGAACTCAGATATGGTTTGGAAGGTTTATACATACTTGTAACAAAATCGGTAATCATATTTGGTATAGCTTATTTACTCGGAATATTATGGGAACTTATCATTTTTACAGTTTTATATAATATCATTAGAGCAACGTCTTTTGGAATTCACGCGACTAAAAGCTGGATATGTTTAGTTAGTTCACTAATGATTTTCATTGGAGCGACTTACTTAAGTACGGTTTTAGTTATTCCAACTGGAACAAAAATAATTTTAGGTATATTGACTGTAATATACATTCATATTTATAGTCCAGCAGATACAAAGAAAAGACCAATTGTGAGTCCAAAAAGAAGATTTGTATATAAGACTGTTTCAACTGTTATTTCTTGTATATATGCAGTAACATGTGTGGTTATTACAAATGATTTTTTAGCAAATAGCTTATTATTTGCACTTATTATTCAGTGCTTAATGATATCACCTCTAACATATAAGTTATCTGGTCAACCTTATGATAACTATAAAACTTATATTTTAAAAAACTCCTGATTATAAATTATATTTTTAATTATAGATTTATAGAAAGGAGGGTAGATTTATGAATTTTATAGTTTCAGCTTTATCTTCTTTGGCTGGTATGTTTGCCAATGCATCAAGCGTTGCATGTGCATATTGGTTTTTAGATGAACCAGAATGTCCAAAAAGCTTAATCAAATAGTAAACACTTATTAGTGCATCAAAATACTAAAAATGTAGAATATAGTTAAGAGCTTTATCTTAATTCATATTCTACATTTTTATTTTTAGCTTTTGAATAAAATTATTACGGCTAATAGACTTTTCATTTTCAAATATATTAGAATTATCACCGATAATTTGTTTAACTAAAGATAGACCGTATCCATGATTTTTTCCTTTAGTTGTATATTTTTCTTTATCCAATTTATCTAGTTCTAATTTACCTTCAAAATTGTTAGTAATATCAATGCATAACTTTCCGTCCATTAGATATATTTCAATGGTTATTTGTTTATCTTTTAAATTTTTAACAGCTTCAATAGCGTTATCAAGAAAGACACCTAATATCTTACATATATTTAAAACTATTTCTTCATTCATATTGATTAAATCAACTGTTCTGACATCTCTTGCAATATCTAAAGAATACTTAATTCCAAGTTCATCCATTTTACATAATTTACCATATATTATAGCCCGAAGACCTCCTTCAGGAATTTTAAAAGTCTTGTGCATAATTTTTTCATTATCTTTAATTTTATCTTCTAGGATTCCATCAATATACTTTAAGGCTTTAGTATTTTTCTTGGAAATAAGATTTCTTAATGTTTGGAGTTCATTTTTATTTTCATGATTATAAATCCGATACTTATCAATCATTGCCTCATATTGTCTTAAGCTGGAGATACTAGTTTCATATTTGTTAGATATTTCATTATACTTATTTTTAGCACTAGCAAATTTTATAGAAATAAATATAAATATTATAATTAAAATGGTATTTATGGATAGAACAACGACATAATTCCATTTTAAATATACGGCCATGGTAGATATTATTGCGACAAGCATCATTAATGTTGTCGTAGTAATAATTTCTCTTCTTTTTAATGATTTTACAGAATTAATTAAAAAGTAATATATCTTTTTAGGTTGTCCTGTCTTCCAAATTAAACATGATATTATTACTGTTCCTATACTATTTATCATATTTATAAATGTATCTGTTGAAACAACATTAATATTAAATATAATTGTTCCTACTATTGCATATATTACTTCTGATACCATTGTTAAAATTTGAAGTAACAAAACCATTGTGATTGATTTATTTAAACTGTGAGAATATAAATAATAGTTAAAAAGAACCAATATAAACATGTTCAATATAATCTTGACTGGATATATTTTTATGAATGCTAAAGAACAAGATGTAAATATGGTTATAATGAAACATACTATAAAGTCATAAAACACTAATTTTGAATTTTTATATTGAAGTATTTGTTTCCAGCAATAAATAAAAAATAATGTTATGAAATATGTTCCGATATAACTAGTTAAATACATTACAATTGTATCCATCATCTTACACTAACTCCTTGTTGAATCTGGTTGATATTAAATCAATTGTTGTTCCATTATCAAATATAATAAATTTTTTATTTTTGTTATAACAAGCTACTCTCTTTTTGTTAACAAAACAAGCTCTATGTGTTTGAATAAAGTCATCATTAAGAAGACAAATTAATTCGGTAAAAGTTTTGCCTACTTTAAATTCCGCATAATCAGTAACAATTATACATTTTCTTTCGACACTATCACGGGTTATGTAAAGAATGTCATCAAAAGCAATGCTATATTGTGTTCCATTGTCTTTAAATTTCATAATAGGGTTTTGATTAAATATATGTATGGCCTTATTAATAGAATTTATTAAGCGTTTATCGGAATCATCAAATTTATTGATAAATGCGATAAAAACAAATTCATTTTTTAAAACAATCTGGCTTAGTTCTTGATGACCTGTTAAAAATATTAAGGCACTTTTAACATCTTTGTTTCTAATAATTCTAGCCATATCTATTCCTGACCTTGTAGGTGCTTCGATATCTAGAATATATATTTTAAAAGGTAATTCCTGTTTTACTATATCCATAAAACTTTTATCATAGTCGTCGAAAAGATATTTTTTATATTCTATTTGATTTTTCATCATATATTTGTCTATTAAATTTTCTACTTTTTTACGATATATTAAATCATCATCACAAATAATGAAATTAAGCATTTAGTTATCTCTCCTATTCCCATTATTTACCATATAAAATATACCACATTTTAGAAAGAAAAACAATGTGTAAACAAAACATTAAAAAAATAGGTTTTACCCTATTTTGTATATGTTTTATTATATTCTTCTTCAACTTCTCCAGTCCATTCTTGAAGTTTATCCTTAGCTTTGTTTAATAAGTCTAACCCTTTAGCGCCAGTTCTAATGGTCCAATCTTTAAATCTTTCTTTATAGTTTGGCACCCACTCATCTACTTTAGAATCAATGCTATTAAAGAAGTTTAAAACGCTTTCTTTACCAGATTCACTTAAGTCTTCGAATTTTACGCCACCTAATTCTTCACCGTTAAATAAGAAACCGGTTAAATCGTCAAATTCTTTAAAAGAATTATTTAAGTTTTCTTGAGTTGCTTCACTATTAGCGGCATCACTTGCAGATTCACTTAATTTATCAAAGCCTTCTTTCATAACTTCCATGGCTTTACCAACTTTAGTGTCGGCTTCTTTTTCTGACTCTGTACGTGTGTCTTGACTTTCTTCTTTTGGAGCTTCTTGAGATGTTGTAACATCGTCTTTTTCTTCAGTTTTTGGTTCGTTTGTAGGACCACAAGCTGTTAAAGATGTAATAAGAGCAAAACTAGCTGCTACTAAAACTATTTTTTTACCATTTTTCCTTAAGTTATTAAGGCCTCTTGTAAAGATTTCAATATTATTCTTTTCCATATTTCCACCTCTTTTTATGCTTATATTATACTATGTTTTAGGAAAATTGCAAATTAGACTCCCCCCATTTTACCTCTTTTTCGAAGATATAATTTTCTTATAAAATCTACTGGGATAACAGTTAGGGCAAGAAGGGTCATAATTTCAAATTCAAGAGGATTTAAACCATATGTTCTAAAGAGGTCACCCCCATAATACATGAGATATATTTGAACGATGACAATAAATATAATTATGGCTAAAAACACTTTATTTTTAGAAAGATTAGCTAAAATGTTTAATCGATGCGTACGAGCGTTAAAACTATTAAAAATACTCATAAAAATAAATAATCCAAAGAATGCTGTCATAAGATATTTATCGTTAGGACCATCGCGAAATATACTGTGGATAAGTGGTGATTTTAAGAAGAACACACACAGTAAGGCTGAAAAGGTTCCAGTAAATAAAATTTCGCCAAGCATATATTTATTTATTATCGGTTCTTTTTTATTTTTTGGTTTTTCAGCCATATATTCTTTAAGCGGTGGTTCAAAAGAGAAAGCTATGCCGGCTAAGGTATCCATAACCATATTTATCCACAGCATTTGAATTACAGTTACGGGAGTTTCCACACCGATAAAAGGGCCAATTATCGAGATACTAACCGCACATAAATTAACCGTTAACTGAAAGATTATGAATTTTCTGATACTTTTAAAGATTGTTCTTCCATATAAAACAGCTTTTGATAGTGATAATAAATTATCGTCTAAAATGACAATGTCGCTTGCCTCTTTCGCTACTTCGGTTCCGGAGCCCATGGCAAATCCAACATCGGCTTTTTTTAAGGCTGGAGCATCGTTTACTCCATCACCTGTCATACCAACGACTAGGTTTAGAGACTGTGCTATTTTAACTAACCGACTTTTATCTTGTGGGAGTGAACGGGCGATTATTTTAAGGTTTGGTAGTATTTCTTTTACTTCATTATCAGTTTTTTGACGAAGTTCATCACTGGTAATAATAAGGTCATTTTTATTTTTTAAAAGGCCAATTTCTTTACCGATGTTTTTGGCTGTCTCGATGTTATCTCCTGTAAGCATAATCGTTTTAATATGAGCTTTTTCAATTAAGTTTAACCCTTCAATAGCTTCTTTTCTAATTTCATCTTTGATGAAGACTAGGCCAAGGAAAGATAGGCGGCTAGGGTTTGGATATGTTTCTGATGTGGCGTAAGCGAGGACCCTGATGCCTTTGCTAGCAGCATTTGAAATGTGTTTTTCAATTTTCTTTTTATCTACTAAGAAACGTTTACGACCGTTTTCATAGTAGTGGGTACATTTTGATAAGATTATTTCTGGTGCACCTTTAATTAAGTTTATTTCTTTTTGATTATATAATACTTTTGTGATTGAGTATTTTTGACTACTTGAAAAAGGTATTTTTTCTTTTATTTGATAATTAATGTTTGAATCTTTAAAAAATTCTAAAATTGCTCGATCTGTAATATTGCCACCTATGGGTTTATGATTTTCATCATAATCACTATCGTTATTGGCAATTAAGGATAATTTTGTCATGGTATAGTAAGCTTGGTTTTGTTTTAAACTTTTTTCGTCATTATATGTTTGACCTATGGCATCGGTAAGCGATATTACGTTTAATTTGCCTTCAGTAATAGTTCCTGTTTTGTCGGTAAACAAAATATTTATATTACCGGCTGTTTCAATTCCCATTAATTTGCGAACTAAAATATGACTTTTAAGCATTCTTTTCATATTAGAGGAAAGAACTAAAGTAATCATCATAGGCAAGCCTTCCGGAACAGCAACAACGATTATTGTAACACTTAAGGTAAGTGCTTTTAGAATATAGCCAAACATAAGTGGAAAATTGGTAATGGTTTCGTGAATTTCACTTAGTTCAAAGTTATTGTTTATGAATATTTCGGAAAAGAGATAGGATATTGTAACTAAAGCCGCACCAATATATCCTATTTTACTAATGAATTCAGCTAGTTTTACTAGTCTCAATTTTAAAGGACTTGTCGGTTTTTTTTCGTTAATTTCTTCAGCTAGGCGACCATATACTGTTTGATTGCCAACTTTTTTAACAAGCATAGTGGCAATTCCCGAATAGACAACTGTTGAACGATAAACTTTAGATGATTTTGTTTTTTCTATTTCTTTGGTTTCACCATTTAAATTAGCTTCATTGACGGTTATTTTTCCAGATATTATTTCACCATCAGCGGGTATTTCATCACCTGATGAGAGTTTAATAATATCGCCTACAACAACTTCATCGATGGCTATTTCTTTTATTTCTTGGTTTCTTTTTACTTTGGTTTTTATTTTGGATGCTTCGGCTTGTAATTGTTCAAAGGCTTTTTCACTGCCATATTCAGATAAGGTGGAAATGAATGAGGCTAGAAAGATGGCAATTACAATACCGATTGTTTCGTACCAATCAAAGTTTTGAAATAAAAATAGGGTTTTAATAGCTAAGGCGATTAGTAAGATTTTAATAATGGGATCACCTAGAGTAGCAATTAGCTTTCGAACAAAGCTTTCTTTTTTAGCAATACTTATTGTATTATCACCATATTTTTGACGACTTTTTTGTACTTCTTCATCGGTTAGTCCTTTGTTCATAATGACCTCCTCCTATAAAAAATTATTAGGGAGGAAATTATTTTAGAATTAATTTTAGGCGACAAAAAATGACCTTTAAAAGGTCATGATTTATTTTTCTTTAATAAGTTGTTTTCTTTTAAAAGGTTATAGATGCACGAATAACTCCGGGTATTGTAAAATTTACAAAATTTGCGAATACTGACATTACTTTTTTTATAAAGAGCAATAATCTTTTGTTTTTCTTCATCACTCATAACATTAGCTGGAACACGGTTGGTATTTCCATGAACGTATGAAAGTTTACCAGCTAAAAGGTCTTTTTTTAATTTTAAAATATACTTAGGATGATAACCTGTGATATCGGCTATTTCTTTATAGGTTAAAAATGTTTGACCAGATAGTTTTTCTTTAATATATTTTACTGCTAGTTTCTTTTTCTCCATAAAATCACCTTTTTAAGTAATTTTTTTGCTAGATAAATATTTGTTTGTTTAATGTAATTTCTTTGGATATTATACCACATATTAATTTTTTAGAAAATATGTTTACGTAAAAATAATAAACATTTATTTGTCATTTGCCGTTTATTTTGGCGAGTTTTGGCAATATATGAAGAATAATATCGTTATTTATTATAACCTATTTTTTAATGTTTATTTATATTTTAATGTACAAAAGGTAACATTTTTCTTTGATATGTAAATTAAACGTCCTACTGAATTATCTCGATATTATTGGGACACAGTCTTAAAAGTTCATTTACGAAGACTGAGGGATTATCTTTTTTGACTAAAAGATAATTAATTGTTTTAGTTCTAGTTAGGGCAACATAAAAAAGTCTTCTTTCTTCGGCATATGGATAATCATCAAGTGATGGAGAGACGTATTTTAAAAACTCATTTTCAACGGTTTTATTAGGCAAGCTATCATAATTATCTTCAAGGTTTATTAAAACGATTTTATCTGCTTCAAGGCCTTTGGATTTGTGAATAGTTAAATACTGCATATTATCTGACATATAGGGTATTTGATGAATATCTTTATTATTACGACCGATGACATATGTTTGACTGTTTTTCGTTTGACTTAAGATATACGGCCATACTTCGGTCAAATCCTTTTCATAGTAAATTATTTGAATTGGGTGTTGTAGATGCTTATGAGATAGTAATTTTTTCGAAAGTTGATTTGGATTTTTAGTAATAAATTTACGAGTTAAGGTTAACAGTTCTTGACTATTACGATAGGTATTTTTTAGGTAAATTTTTTTAGGGTGTGGGAAGTACTTTTGAAAGTTAGTGAAGATATTTATGTTACTTCCGGTAAATGAATAGATCGATTGCCAGTCATCACCGACGACCATAAGTTTTGCTTTGGTTTTATTTATAATCGATTTTATAAGTGTACATTTATTTAATGAGGTATCTTGATATTCATCAATTATAATGTATTTATAATTTAAATTAGTAGTTTTATCGATAATTTTAATTGCTAAATTAATCATATCAGCATAGTCAATTTCACTATTTTTAAATAGATGTTTTTGATAATTAACTAAGGTTTTTTTGGCAAGGCTTAGAAAATTATCGTGTTTAGAGTATTGATAAATGTCATTTTGTTTGTGATTTTGTTTGCGAAATAAGGCAAAGTCGGTGAGCTGATAATTATTGGTTTTATAAAGGGTTATAAAGCGGTTTAGAGTTTCTTTTAATTTTTCTTTATAAAATTTATAATTTTTACTTGTTATTTTTTGATAAAAATAGTTATTTAAGTCAGTTTCTTTAATCGTTTTTTCAACTACACTATTTAAAGTACTATCTTGGGTTAGGTTAATTTTTAGTTTATTTTTGACAAATGAGTAACCTAGACTATGAAAGGTGTGAACTTTCATATTTATATTTTCTTTTTTTAGTCTGTTTTCTAAGGACTGGGCAGCTGCTTTGGTAAAGGTTAAACAAAGTATTTCGTTTGGAAATATTCCTTTTGATAAAAGATATTTTATTTTACCGACGATGGTTAAGGTTTTACCTGAACCAGCACCTGCAATAACTAATAAATTTTTAGCGTTTGATTTAACGGCTTTTAACTGATATTTATCCAGTGTTTGATTACCTACTTTAACGATTTCTTTGGTCAAAAAAAATCACCTCTAATAGATATATACGAGATGATTTGCGCTTTTCCTTTATTTTTTGATATCTTTTATAACTTCATCGTAATCTTTTAGGGGAAATTCGTCATTTCCGATGATTTGAACGTCTTCGTGGCCTTTACCGAGAATAAGTAGGATATCTTTTTCAGCTAACATATTAATGCCTTTTTTGATTGCTTCTTTACGACTGATGATTTTTTCAAAGTTATTACTTTCAAGATTCATGGTTATATCATTTAAAATATCTTCTTCTTTTTCGTGTCTTGGATTATCAGTTGTAAAGATAACATAATCAGAGAGGTCGGTAACTATTTTACCGATAATCGGTCTTTTGGCTTTAGATCTATCACCACCACAACCAACTATAGTGATAATTTTTCCCTCACTAAACTTTTTGGTTTCTTTAATGACATTTTTTATAGTGTCAGGATTAAAAGCATAATCGATAATTATAAGACGGTTATTAGACATGATATTTTGATAGCGACCATCTGGAGCGACTAGATGTTTAGTGGCTTCGATAATATCATCTTCGATAAAGCCTAAGGTATTAATGAGGGCAAAGGCAGCTAAGTAATTATATACATTATATGACCCGATAAGAGGTGAATTTATTTCAAAGTTATTGATTTTAAATTCAGTATGGTCATAGAATAGTTTTATTCTGGAAACGTTATAATTGGCATCTTTGGTTCCATAAAAGATATTTTTGTTTTGGGTTAAGGTAAATTTTTCGGCTTGTGGGTCATTTTTATTGATAATGGCATATCCACTACCTTTGATTTTTTTAAATAGGTCTAGTTTACTATTTAAGTATAGTTCTTTGTTTTTTATATTATCTAAGATTAGGTTAGTAAATATGCAGGCATCAAATTTTATACCTTCTAAGTGTCTTTGAAGAATGGCTTTGCTTGAGGCTTCAATGATTATAAATTCACATTCATCGTCGATTGCTTTATTGATAAGGTCGTATATGATATATATATCTGGAGTTGCTTCTTTTAACTTCTGATGTTTTTCTCCACAGTAAAATCCATTTGTACCTATGTAAGCTGTTTTGACACCTAAGCTATTTAAAAGTTGGTAGATAATATCGGATGTTAAGGTTTTACCTCCGGTTCCAACAACACCAACTATTTTAATTTTTTCAAGTTTAGCCATGTTTAATTCTTTAAGGTAACCGGCAAGATAAGTTCGCGTATCGTCAACTATAATGGTTTTGACGGGATATTCTCCGTGACTAGCAATAATGCAGGCGGCACCTTTTTCAATGGCTTCATTTATATAATCATGGCCATCTGTTCTTGGTCCTTTTAGGGCCAAAAAGGTATCTCCTGGTTCAACAGTTTTAGAATTTACTCTTAACATAATGATTCCCCCTGTTTGATTATTTTTTTCTTATGTTTTTTTTATTTTTTTTAGTAAATATATTTTTAAATACTTTGATAAGAAAATTAACAATTAATATAATATATGGTGATAAATAGCTCATGAGAATTAAAATTATATAATAAAGTGGGCTATTTTCAAAGATAAAGTTATTTGGGTCATGATATGAAGCATAGTCTAAGATGAACCAAATATTTAATAAAATGTAGATTACTAAAAGAATAGCTATAATGATTTTTTTGTTTTTAGTTAGTTTAAATTTTCCTTTTTTAGTTTTTAAGGCATAAAGGAATAAAATCATGTATGCAATTATGAGGCATATTTCAATAACTTTGATATTGAAGGTTATGCATAAAATGATAAGGATTAGAGCAAGGAACAGCTCTGGTCCAAGGAGTAATCTTTTTTTGTCCTTTAGTATTCTTTTATTATATTTTACTGAGTTATAATTTTCTTCATCTAAAGACATTAATAAGCTACGATATTTTAAGATGTTATAGCTTATGTAGGTGATTAGAGAAATATAGAAAAATATCATTTGTTACCTCCAAAGAAAATTTCATACCATATTAGGAAGACATAGATAGTCCATATTTTACGGCTATTATCAGCTTTACCTTTTTTATGGTCATCAAGTAATTTGAGGATGGCTTTTTGATTAAAGAATTTATCATCTTTCATAAATACTTTACGAACACTTTCATATGTTTCGTCTTCTTTAAGCCAAACTCTAATAGGTACAGGGAAACCTAATTTTTTCTTGGTTGATACTTTATCTTCTAAAACTTCACTAGCGATGTCACGGAAGATTTTTTTAGTTGTGTTTTTATCAACTTTATATTCGGTTGGTAAACTGGTGGCATAATCTATAAGTGGTCTATCTAAGAATGGTACTCTGACTTCTAGAGAGTTAGCCATACTCATTTTATCAGCTTTGGTTAGAATGTCACCAACAAGCCAAAAGTTAAAGTCAATATACTGCATTTTAGTAATGTCATCTTTACCGGCAACTTTATCATAATAAGGTTTGGTCAGGTCTTGGAAACCTTTGGTTTTTCTTTTGTTTCGAAGTATTTTTTTGACTTCTTTATTATTAAAGATAAAGGCGTTGCCAATAAATCTATCTTCGAGTTTTAAGCCTCTTCTGATTAGAAAGTTAATGCCTCTTTTATGAGGAAAGATACTAGCAACTTTACCAATGGCAAATCTTATAGGATATGGTATTTTATAATACCAAGCGTCAGTAAGTGGTTCTTGATAGATGTTATAACCACCAAATATTTCATCCGCACCTTCACCTGATAGGGATACTTTGACGTTTTCGCTAGCTATTTGGGTGACAAAGTAAAGGGCAATGGCGGATGGGTCAGCAACTGGCTCATCCATATAATAGATTATGTTTGGTAAGTTTTTAAAATATTCTTCTTTTGTGATTATTTTACTAATGTTTTGTGTATTTATTTTTTCAGATAAATCTTTTGCGTAGTTTATTTCACTGTATTTTTCGTTGTTAAAGCCAACCGTAAACGTTTTATCGACGTCACTACAGGCGGCGATGTATGATGAATCAACGCCACTTGAGAGGAATGAGCCAACTTCAACATCACTTATTTTATGGGCTTTAATTGAGTCAGCTAGTCTTTCTTTTATTCCTTGTTTCCATTCATCATATGTTTTAGATTTATCTTGTTTGAATTTAATTTCATAGTATTTTTTTATTTCGAGTTTGCCATTTTTATATTTTAAATAATGTCCTGGCATTAATTTATAGACGTTTTTAAAGAATGTTTCGTTTCCTGGACTATACTGGAATGTCAGATAATATTCTAACATTTTATAGTTTAGTTCTTTTTTAAAATGGGGATGAATTAAGAAGCTTTTAATTTCTGAGCCAAAGATAAAGGTGTTTCCCATTTTTGCGTAATAAAGGGGCTTTATTCCATAAAAGTCACGAGCGGCAAATAGTTCCTTAGTATTTTTATCATAGATGACAAAGGCAAACATACCTCTTAATTTGTCTAAGATTTTTTCGCCATATTCTTCATAGCCATGTAAGATTACTTCAGTATCGGTTTTTGTCGTAAAGGTATGGCCTTTTTTTATTAGGTCTTTCCTGAGTGGTTCAAAGTTATAAATTTCACCGTTGAAGATAATTACTTTGGATTTATCTTCGTTATAGATGGGCTGGGAACCATTATTTAAGTCGATAATACTGAGACGTCTAAAACCTAAAGCAATATTTTCATCAGTATAGTATCCTTCTGAGTCTGGTCCGCGGTGAGCGATTAAATCGGCCATTTTTTTGATGTTATCTTTTTTATCTTTTTCTTTGTTTATATATCCGACAAAGCCACACATATTTACTACCTCCTAGTGTTTAAAACAATTCCATTTTATCATACTTTTGCTTTTTTTTAAAGTGTCCAAGGAAATTTAAAAAGAAGCTATGGTTAAATAGCTTCTAATTATCAACGACTATTGTGTTAGTTAATCTATTACTTAAGGTTTGTCTTTTAGGGGTAACAATGGCTAAAAGTGATCCCAAGGTAATGATTTCGACTAGGAAAATTATTTCTTTGAGGATTAACCTGAAAAATCCCGGTGTTTCGTCTTTTAAGGTTGTTGTTTTGATTTTCATGAGGCTTTTACCAAATGTTGTGCCTTTACGTGATTCAATTAGAGGGAAGTATAAAAGGATTATAACAAGGTTTAATGGTTTTTGGATTTGGTTTATGATGTTTGTGATATCTGGGTTAATGTTTAGGTCTAGAAGATATTTGCAAAGCCAGTTTATACCATATAAAATAACGATGATTAAGCATACGTCCATGACAAAAGCAAATAGTCTCTTAAGGGGACTTGAAAATGGACGATCATCTTTATCAGTTATTTTTAAATCGGTAAGGACGTATGTTTTGGTGACGATATCGCCTAGTGTTTGTTTCTTTTTGGTTCCAGCACAGATTAACAAGCCGATACCTAAGGTTATAACGTTTAGGATTTTAGCTAAATTACGAATAAAGGCAATAAGTATTGTCTCAGGGTTTTCATCTTTATCTAAGGCTTTAATGCCAACTAAATATTTACCAATGGTTCCTCTTAATTTTGTTCTTTCCATGATGGTATTTATTAAGATATATAAAGCTAGGAATATAGATATTATTTGAATAGTATTTTGTTTAATATCTATGTTTAGATAGTAAATTATTAGATAGGTTATTAGAGCAATTAAATAAATATCGATAAGGCCTGCGACAATTCTTTTGATTAGTCCAGCATATTTTTCATCTTCGAGAAATGTTCTCGTACGATCTTTATTGAAAAACGAGTTTATTTCTTGAAAGTTATAGTTACAATATGGGCAGATGGCTACTTCTTTATCGATAATCCGGCCACATTTAGGACATCCAAACATTTTATCATCCTTTCTGTTTTTATTATATCATGTATAATCTTGAACATAAAGAGTTCAAACTAAGATTTTGATTTCTTTATGTTTTTTGTTATTATAACAAGCATCGGTAAAGACGGATTATATCAGGTACTTTGAGTACGTTTTTGTGAAAGTCTGCCATATAATTATTTATTAATTCGGTTGTAGATAATGGAACTTTAAAGTTCGGATGATTAAGCATGTAGGAATGTAGGTAATTTAATATGGTATTAGCCGAAATTTTAATGAAAGGAGATTTTTTATGAAACATATCTTAAGTTTTGATATTGCCAAAGGTAAAAGTGTTTATTGTTTTATTGATGAATTAAAAAATACCATTATTGATGCTACTACTATTGAACACAATAAAACTGATTTTGATAATTTATTTAACTTAATTAAAAATTATCCTAATTTAACTGTTATTATGGAATCAACTTCTATTTATCATCTGCCAGTTGAAAATTACTTTAGATCTAAAGGTATCGAAACAATTGTTATTAACCCTAAACTTGTTAAACAATTTAAAGATACTTTAAACAAATCCAAAACTGATAAACTTGACTGCTTTAAAATAGCCAGATGTTATTTAGGAACAATTGACAATTTTTATTACAAAAATGATGAATATTTTATGTATAATCCATTAGCTAGACAATATTGGTCATTACTTGAAGGTCAAACAAGATTAAAAAATAGATATAGACAATTAATTGAGATTGTTTTTCCTGAATTTGCCCTTATTTTTAATGATTTATATGATGATTTAACTTTAAATTTTATACATGATTTTCCTCATCCTTCCTTATTTGTTAATAGACGAAGTGATTATCTAATGAATTATTTAAAAGATAAAAATGGTACTACTAAGGCATATAGATTTAAAAATAAAGTTTTAAAAATGAAACAATTGGCTTCTAATTCATTATGTTCTGAATCATTTAATTTTATAAATGTTCAAAATTTAGTTCAGATAACAGAAATGATTCAATACCACAAATCAGAAATCAACAAAATCAAAAGTCAATTAATAAATGGAATGAAAGATAAAAAACTATTCAAAATTATTAATTCAATTCCTGGGTTTGGTAGTTTTTCTACTGCTTTGTTTTTAGCTGAAGTTGGCGATATAACAAGATTTGATAATAAGTATCAATTTATTTCTTTTATTGGAATTGATTCTGTTACTTCACAATCTGGAATTAGTTCCTATCATGGTCCTATCTCTAAAACTGGTTGTAAATTGGGTAGAACCATTTTATTTAATGTAATTACAACTTTACTTCAAATATCAGCTCGTACGGATAAAACTAATCCAATATATTTATTCTTTAGAAAAAAACAATCTGAAGGTAAACATCATTATAAATGCATAATCGCCTGCGAAACGAAATTATGTAAAATCATTTATAAATTATGTTCTTCAAATTGCTTATACACTAACAAATAAACTTATTTATCCAAAATTTTTAAAAATTGAGGAAACTCAGTTCTTTTTGTCGTGATTATAATATCATAAATTTTAGGATTTGACAAAACTTAGATAATCACAGTAAAAGAAAAAAACACTATGGTGTTTTAAGCAGCTTTAATTTTATTTATATAGTGATGAACTTTGGTAGCCCATGAAGTACTTGCGGCATATTTTTTGTTCATTTTTTCAGGGGTTGTTAACCCTTTGTCATAGTAATTGGTTTTTAAGTTTTTAACAAAGCTATATATTCCGTCTTCTAAGCTATTAAATTTTTTGTAAGAGGTTCCATTGCAACTTGGAGAACCTTTCATACCACCAACGTTGTAGCATTGTTTTACTTGGGTACTACAACTATAATTACATCCGGTTTCATGGAGAACAATGGCAACTGCTAGGTATGGGTCAACACCCATTTCAACAGTGTATTTAGCAAATATTTCACCTGTTCCGGCTAAGGTTGATTTAAGAGATCTATTCAATTTTTCTGAAAGTTCGCTCATTGTCATGCCATCATAGACAACTGGTTCGACAGGGGTAGCAGTATCCACTGGTTCATCTGATGGAACGATGATTGTTTCAGGTTGCGGAGCTGGTTCTTCGGGAACTGGTGTTGCGGTGTCAGTTTCTTCTGTGGCCATAGCTATTTCAGTTGTTTTAACTTCTTCTTTGGTTCCACTTGTTTGTTTTTGAGCAGAAGTTCTAGTTGTTTGATAGTCAACTTTCATAAAATGTGGAAGAATCATTGACATCATGACTCCTAAGACTACAACAATTACGACTTTCATGTTCGAATTCATTTACATCTCTCCTACTATTTTTGATTTTAGCATAATAAAAAAATTTCGTCAAATTAGCGTAAAGCTGGAGTATGGTCTTTATTTTTCGACATTTTTTTAATTTTTTTATTTTTGATTTTTTAAAAAGTATGAAAAAAAGCAAAATTAATTTGCTTTTAATTCATTCATATAGTTTCTGATTTGAGATGCCCAAGTTGTACTTGCGGCATATTTTGGACCGATAGTTTCTGGGGTCGTTAACCCTTTGGCGTAATAATTGTTATATAAGTTATTCATAAAGGCTCTGATTCCTTCAGCTAGGCTTGAAAAGGCTTTATATGAGCCACCATTACATCCTGGTGAGCCTTTCATACCACCAACGTTATTACACTGTCTTAATAGCGAACTACATGTCCATTTACAACCGGTTTCGTGAAGAACAATGGCAACAGCTAAGTATGGGTCAATTCCAAGTTCAATAGCATATTTAGCAAATGTTTCTCCAGTTCCGGCTAAGGTAGAATTCAAGGAAGCATTTAGTTTTCTGACTAGTTCATCATAAGAAACTCCTGTACTGGCCTGTGACTTAGCTGCTAACTGAGCTTGTCTTTCAGCTTCGATTCTGGCAGCTTCAGCTTCGGCCGCACGTCTTGCTTCTTCTTCTTTTTGTCTTTGAATTTCAAGTTGTCTTTGTCTTTCCTCTTCTTCCTTTTGTTTTTGTAATTCTAAAGCTCTTTTTCGAGCAATTTTAATCTGTCTTAATTCTTCAACATTTATTTCTATTTTGAGTGTTGAAGGTTCATCAGCGATAAAGTCTATCGCTGGTTCGATTTCGAGTAATTCTTGAGGCATTTGAACAGTTGTTTCATTTTTTACTTTTAATGTTTTATCTATCGGTGAAGCAACTGATATAGTATTAAAGATTTTGTTACTCATAGCTAATGCTTTAGCGGGAATGCCAAAGGTAACTATGGTAACTAATGTGATTATGGCCATTGAAACGGCCCTAACCGAATGATTTGTTTTCATTTTCACCCTCTCCTGCACTTCAAAAATCAGAAAACAGGCATTATTCTAGCATAATTAAATGGTTACGTCAAATTATGGTGAATTTTGTAAAAAATACATTTAGACAGTTTGCCTTTATAAAATAAGGCTAAACGGTCTCTAGTACTATTATATGCGAAAGAGTGAGTATTTTATACACATATTTATTATGTTTTTGCAAGAAAAAACTCTGAATTTTATCAGAGTCTCATTCAAGGATGTCTTATAACCGGACAGTTTTTAAAACGATATAAAAATGACCTAGAGTTTATCTAAGTCATTTTGTCTCTTAAAATTG
>CALVRJ010000022.1 GCA_944358545.1 uncultured Bacilli bacterium
CCAAATTCTTTCTAAATAAATTTTACCATATTTTGGTTCTTTTTATTTAGTGTGAACTTTAAAGGTATTATAATCTTTTGAGAGCCTTTTTTTGTATGTTTTTATAACTTCATCTTTTGTAACTTTGAATTTTCGTTTAAAATCGCGTTCAGCAAGAAATATAATTTTAAAATTATTATGAGATAATTTAAGACCTTTATTTTCTAAAAATAATTTACGGGCATAACTTGTAATATAGCTTTGTTTTAAATGGTTTGGATTATTTAAGACAAATTCTTTTTCGTTATTTTCGATAAAGAATAAAAGCTTTTTTTCGAGATTTTGTTGGTCATAAGAGATAATACTTGGACATTTAATAAAAATGTATTTAAATTCTTCTTCGGTAAAGTTTAGTTTAAGAAATAATAGTTTGGTATTTTCTATGCGAGTTATTTTTTTTTCTTTCTTATTTTTATCGCTTTTATTATTATATTTACTGAAGATTGCAGGGAACGAGGTTGTAATAATGTGTATTTCTTCGTTTGTATAATTGTTTTCTTTTAAATAGTCAATAATGCTTGTTATGTGTTCTTCGGATAGAGAGTAAATCTGCGGAAATAAAACACTCATTTTATTTATTTCTTGTTCATTATAACCTAATTTTTTTAATTTATCTCTTCGGTCTAAGATGTTTTGTTCATCATAATAATATAACTGAGGAAGTGTTAAAAACATTTTTTTGATTTCTATAAGAGAATAATTGAGACTTAAGAACAAGCTATTTCTTTTATTATACTTTTCTTTGGAGAGACTTTGGAGTTTAGCTTCTTTTCTATACATACTTGTTATTTCATCGTCATTATATAAATTTCTAAAATTATTTCGGTTGTCTTCTAATTTAGCATTAGAGTAGGTAATTAAAGATGGATTTCTAACAATTTGTTTCAAAATGTCCATATAACTTAAATATTGAAGTTCATATTCAATTGTACTTTTTACTTTTTCCTCGAAATTATCATCCTTTTCTTTTTGAATAATGTAAGATGATAATATTTTATGCACTTGGTCTTGATTAAAACCATATTTAATTAATGTATCCTTTTTATTCATAAAATAATCGCCTCTTTACAGAGGTATAGAATAGCACAAACTTGGAAAAATTACAAATTATTTTGAATAAATTGTTTACAAACTGGTTAAAATATTATATAATTAATGAGTAATCGATGCAGATGTAGTACAACGGTTAGTATATGGCCTTGCCAAGGCTAAGATGCCGGTTCGATTCCGGTCATTTGCTCCATTTTGTAATTTAACGAACTTATTTTAGTTCGTTTTTATGTGCCATTTTGGAGGATAAATATAATTTATTTTTTCTTTTTTGGGGGTGTATTTTTTCTTAATATGGGTGCGGTTTGATTTTAAACTTGGAACGGCTTTTCTTAAGTATTTATCAAGTTCACAAAAAATATTTTGACAATCGATTAATTGTAGTGGTCTATTACCAATTCTTTGAAAATCTAAATGTAGTCTTTTAAATTCTTCATCTTGGTGATTATACATATATTTTATAATGTCTTCATTTGTCATTTTTCCTTTATTTTTAAAACATTTTTTGATGCCCCTAATAGCTCCCGGTCCGGCAACGGTAAATTCGTGTTCGCTCCAGTTTACGATATTACTGTAATTGATGTCGGTTACTAACTGGTAAGCCATAAAATTTCCGATTAATGGATAACTTTTAAGAATATTAAAGGCGTTTTCCATTGTATGACATTTTATTATTTGATTTTGTATTTTGTCATCTATAAACATTTTATTTAACAGAGCTAAATGGTTATCATGTTTGTGATTGTAGCCAAAGGCTTTAGTCGCACAACTAATATAGGCATCATTATAAATAGAAATGTTGTTATCGATTGCTTTTGTCAGAATTTTAGAATATTTTTTTAGATCAAATGTTTTAAGAGTTATATCACCAAAGTTTTGTAAAAGCAGTTCCCAAGTTGATTCTTTGTTAAAAAGTTTGAATAAGATTATGCGAAAAAGCATATCTTCTGAACTATATGTTTGACCATTATAAATTACGTTTTTTAATAAATACTGACTGACTCTGTCATTTACCCTATAACTATTACAAAATTTATATTCTCTTAAAATAGGATTATCGGTCCAAGGGGCAGGGAGTCCTTGTTTTTTCTTTAGAAAAATGTTTTGTCTTTCATAGGCAAAGTACCAATATAAATCATATATTTCTTGTCTTTTGTCCATTACTTTAACCTCCTTATTTTTTTAAAAATTATACTATAAATAAATTTAAATTTCTATACTTTTGATAATTTAAAGAAATATGGAAATAATAATTCTTAAGATATTCTTAATCTTACAGTAATGTTATTTTAATTAAGTTCGAGTTATGGTAAAATTACTTTAGGAAAGTGATTTAAATGGAAAAAATTCAAGGTTTATCAGAAGAAGAGGTTAAAAAATTAACTGAAAGAGGTTTGGTTAATAAAAATACAGATGTTAAGACAAAATCTATTAGTCAAATTATTGCAACTAATTTTTTTACACTTTTTAATTTTTTGAATTTAGGTTTAGGTTTGGCTATATTTTTAGTGCATTCGTATAAAAATCTGTTATTTTTAGGAGTTGCTTTGTGCAACACACTAATAAGTACAGTACAGGAGATAAGAAGTAAACTTATCATCGATAAGCTTTCGCTTTTAAATGAAACTAAGGCTAGAGTAATTCGTGGTGGAGAGGAAAAAGAAATAGGAATTCATGAAATTGTCTTAGGTGATATTATAAGTTTAAGACCAGGAAATCAAATTGTCACTGATTCGAAAGTTTTATCTGGAGAAATGCTGATAAATGAATCATTGATTACGGGTGAAAGTGAACCGGTTACAAAAAAACGTGGGGATAATCTTTTGTCTGGAAGTTTTGTGGTAAGTGGCCGAGGAATTTGTGAAACTGTTCATGTTGGTGATGAAAATTATACGGCAAAAATATCGGCTGAAGCAAAATATATTAAAAAGGTTAATTCGGAACTGATGAATTTTATTAATAAGATATTAAAGTATGTATCTTTAGCGATTGTGCCAATTGGTATATTATTTTTTATAAGTCAACTTGGAGAAAATGATACATTTGCAGAGGCTGTTGTGGCAACAGTGGCAGGGCTTATTGGAATGATTCCTGAGGGATTAGTGTTACTTATAAGTACGGTTTTAGCTATTAGTGTTATTAGACTTTCTAAATATAAAGTTTTAGTTCAAGAACTTTATTGTATTGAAACTTTAGCAAGGGTTGATACGATTTGCCTTGATAAAACAGGTACTTTAACTACTGGCGAGATGGATGTTTCTAAGATTGTACCAATTGGAAAGATGGAAATGGATGAGATTATAAAAGTTTTATCTTCAGTTAGTTTTCACATGGATAATGATAATCAAACAATGGATGCTTTGGCCAAAAAATATGCGAAAGAAGATGATAGGAAAGTTATCGAAGTTGTTCCTTTTTCTTCACAGGCAAAATGGTCTGGTATTTCGTTTGTGGATGAAAGTTTTATAATTGGAGCTCCAGAGATAGTAATTCAAGATACAAGTCATTTTAAAGATGTTTTAGATGAATATACAAGTAGTAATAGGGTTGTTATTTTAGCTAGGTCTTGGAAAAAATTGAATAAAGAAATTCCTAATGATATTGAACCTTTAGCTTTAATTGTTATAAATGATCGAATTAGACCAGAGGCTAGGGGAACTTTGGAATATTTTAAAGCACAAGGCGTTGATATAAAGTTAATATCTGGGGATAATCCGAAAACGGTGGCTGGAGTTGCGGCTAAAGTTGGGGTTGAGAATATTAAGTATATTGATTTAAGTAAGACGAAAAGAAATATTTTGGATTTAGTCGATGAATATAATATTTTCGGACGGGTGAAACCGGATCAGAAAAAAGAAATTATTATGGCACTTAAGGCTAAAGGAAAGACAGTAGCAATGACAGGTGATGGAGTTAATGATGTTTTAGCTTTAAAAGAAGCTGACTGTAGTGTAGCGATGAATAGTGGTAGTGATGCAGCAAGGAATGTTTCACAGTTAGTTCTTTTAGATTCTAATTTTGCTTCTATGCCTAAGGTTGTGGCTGAGGGTAGAAGAAGTATTAACAATTTACAAAGGTCATCTTCACTGTTTCTTTGTAAGACAACTTATGCAACGCTTTTGGCAATTATTTTTGTGTTTTTAAATAGAGCTTATCCGTTTATTCCAATTCAGCTTACTTTGACGAGCGTAGTAACAATTGGAATTCCATCGTTTATTTTGGCTCTTGAACCCAATAGGGAGAGAATTAATGGAAAACTTATTTTAAATGTTTTACGAAGGTCACTACCAACTGGGTTAACGATTGTGTCTAATATACTTATAATTATGATGCTTCCTTGGTTTTTAAGACTTACAGAGGATCAGATGTCAACTTTATGTGTTTTATTAACTGCATTTACTGGTTTTATGCTTATTTATAGAATATGTGTGCCGTTTAATAATTTAAGAAGGACATTATTTGTGGTTTTAATAATTTTGTTTGTCGTTGGTATTACAATATTTAGAAGACTTTTCTCAATTGTAATTTTAACTCCTGATTTACTAATAATTGCTGGTATTTTATTTGTAATTGCATTTTTACTATTTAATTTCTTTACAAAATTGTTTGAATTGATAGTAAGTAAACTTAAAATATAAAAGTAGGCTTATTTTTCCTTAAGAAAAAAGCCTTTTTATATTGACAATTATTGACATTTATTTCGCATTAGGGGTATAATTATGATTAGATAAGCGGGTGACGGAATGAAGGAAAACAATGAGTTAAAATTGACACAAGAAATTGTAAGGTGGTTGTCAAGTAAACTTAAACCTGGAAGCTGTGATTATATTGTTTCTCAAGGAAGAGCGGTATATATAAAAAGAGCGAATGCAAATACATGGTACGTTGTGGAAATTCCACAAGTAAACAAAGAGTCAGAGAAATCAATAATAGATTTTCAAGAAGCATGGCTTAATGTTTTTAAATATGCAAAAAATTATTTAGAAGATGAAATTAAAATTATTTCTCGAGATAGTGATTTCGATTTAAAACAAGTTAATGATATTTTAGGTGAGGTAAGGAGCGATACGATTAGTTATTTGCAGTCACTTGAAAATATAATTGCTGTTTATAAAGCGTCTAAAGCTAAAAAAGTGAGTCATGCTGGGGTTGAGGTTCAAAAATCAAGTGTGATGATTGGACGTGAAGAGCCGGTTATAACTGCAGAAGAGAGAAGAGAATTAGCTAATGATACTTCTAAATATAAAGAAAAAGATAGTTTAGATAGTAAAGGACCAGTTGTTAAAAAGGTAACTGATGATTATACATTAGATGAGACTGATTTTAGTAAATTTAGGGAAGAAAATGTTGATTTACTGTTGGTTCCTTGTCAAGATTGGAAACGAAAAAATGATAGATTATTTATGCAAAATGTGGAAAGCTGTAAGCGAGAGGGTTTTCCAGTTGGAACTTTTGTTTATGGTAAGTCAATCGACAGCGATATGGCATTTGACGAAGTTAAAAAAATATATGAGCTTTTAGATAGGGTTCATGATTCTATTACAAATTTAATTGTGTATGCAGTTAATGATGATTATATAAGAGAAAATGCAAGTGAAGAGACTAAAATTATTAAATTTATCGAGATGTATTCAAAGATATCTACGGAGTTAGATAATTTTGGATATGAAGCTATTATTTCAATGAATATCGATAGTAAGGAAATAATCGATGAAGTTATTAAGAAGTTTGATTTAGTTAGTGAGGTTCCCATTTTATATACAGTAATGCCAAAAGAAAAGGATAAAGTTTCTTCAGATGAATCTATTATTGTCGTAGATCCTCGTAATGAACATGATGAAGTTGTTATTAAAGATGAAAAGTTAATTAAAGATATAGATAATCAAATTTTAAAAGGTAATGCTTTAAGTGTTTAAATGTAAAAATATGGTAAATTTTGTGATTTAAAAATAATTATAAGTTTTTTATAATTATTTTTAGTATAATAATAGATAGGTGATAGAATGCTTAAATTAAAAAGTATAAAGAAAGATTATAAGACGGGTGATTTTGTTCAGCATGCTTTAAAAGATATAAGCGTGTCTTTCAGGAAAAATGAGTTTGTAGCTATTTTAGGACCTTCCGGTTCTGGAAAGACGACACTTCTTAATATTATAGGTGGGTTAGATAGGTATGACAGTGGTGATTTGATTATCGATGGTAAAAGTACGAAAGGTTTTAAAGACAAGGACTGGGATGCTTATCGTAATCATGCAGTTGGCTTTATTTTTCAAAGTTATAATTTAATTTCCCATATTTCGGTTTTAGAAAATGTCGAAATGGGGATGACATTAAGTGGTGTTTCGGCTTCTGAAAGAAGGAGAAAAGCTTTAGAACTTTTAGATAAGGTCGGTTTAAAAAATCATGCTTATAAAAAACCAAATCAACTTTCTGGTGGTCAAATGCAGAGAGTGGCAATTGCTAGAGCTTTAGCTAACGATCCAAAAATTATTTTGGCTGATGAGCCAACAGGTGCTTTAGATAGTAAGACAAGTACGCAAATTATGGATTTAATTAAGGAAATTGCTAAAGATAAGTTAGTTATTATGGTTACACATAATGCAGAACTTGCAAAGGAGTATGCATCGAGAATTGTTTCGATGAAAGATGGGGTAATTTTAGATGATACCGATGCTTATGATGATAGAAATAAAAAGAGTGGTGAACTTGTAGTTAAAAAGACGTCTATGAGTTTACTTTCAGCGTTGAAGCTTTCTTTTAATAATATTAAAACTAAAAAAGGAAGAACAGCTTTAACGGCATTTGCTTCAAGCATTGGAATTATTGGAATTGCGCTTATTCTTTCTTTGTCTAATGGTTTTAATCAAGAGGTTGAAGAGTTTGAGTCTAATTCACTGGCGCAGTCACCAATTATTATTGCGAATGAATCTGTACAAATGGATGAAGAGACTTTAAAGGCATTGAATAAGGATAGTGGATTAGAAGAGTATACGAATAAAAAGAAAGTTTATACACAATATGATTTAAGTGAGACTTTAATTCATCAAAATAATATTACAGAGGATTATGTTGATTATTTGGAAAAGATGGATAAGGATGATATTTCAGGTATTTCATATATGAAAGGGACTAATATTCAACTTGTGGATAATACTAATGGTTATCATTTAGTTAACTTTGGTTCGAATAGTTCAGGTATGAGTATGTTTCCGGAAGGTGATATTGCTTCAAAAAATTATGATGTTTTGGCTGGGAAGTTAGATGATGAGGCTGGTTTGATTTTACAAGTAGATAGTAAAAATAGGGCTTCAGCGCGTATTTTAAAACCTTTAGGTTTTGATGGTGAAGAGGTTAATTTTTCGGATATTTTAGATAAAGAGTTTAAGATTCCAGCGAATAATGATTATTATATAAAACAAGGTAATTATTATATGCCGGCCACTGATTTAGAAAAGGTTTATAATAGCGATGATGCTATTACGGTTAAGATAAAAGCAATTATTCGTGGTAAGGAAGATAAAAAGGTCGTTACTAATACTAGTTCTCTTTATTATAATTCAGCTTTAGTGGAGAATGTTATTTCACAAAATAAAGATTCAGATGTTGTTTTAGCTCAAAAAAATGCAGATTATAATGTTTTAACCCATCAGCCATTCGATGAAAACACAACGAAAGATAGTATTCTTGGATATTTAGGAGCAGATACACTTCCTGTAGCTATATATATTTATCCAAAGGATTTCGAGACTAAGGATAATATAACTAATTATTTAGATGACTATAATAAAGGAAAGGATGAAAAAGATATTGTTCAATATACTGATATGGCAGGAATGATTTCATCACTTTCTGGCGATATTATGGATGCAATTACGATAGTTCTTATTGCCTTTTCTTCTATTTCGCTTATTGTTTCTTCAATTATGATAGGAATCATTACGTATATTTCAGTTTTGGAGAGAACGAAAGAAATTGGTATTTTAAGATCACTTGGAGCAAGGAAGAAAGATATCAAGAGAGTATTTAACGCAGAAACATTTATTATTGGTATTTTCTCAGGACTTTTAGGAGTGGTAATTGCGTATGCTTTAACGTTCCCAGTGAATATGGTTATTGAGAATTTATCAGGATTAGCAGGGGTAGCTAAGTTAAATCCAGTTCATGCTTTAATTTTAATTTTAGTTAGTCTTACTTTGACAATTATTGGTGGGGCAATACCAGCTAATATGGCGTCTAAGAAAGATCCTGTTATTGCTTTAAGAACGGAGTAGATATATGAAGACAGATATAGTTATAAAAAACTTGACTGATAAAAAAATGACAATTAGTACGATGGAGTCTTGTACAGGAGGAGCTTTAGTTAGTGAGATAACTAGAGTTCCTGGGTCAAGTTTGGTTTTAAAATATAGTGCGGTTACTTATGCAAATGAATTTAAGGTTAAAATGGGGGTACCTAAAGAAGTAATCGATGAATATACAGTTTATAGTCCAGAGGTAGCTAGAGAAATGGCTTATCATATAAGTGAGTTTGCCAGTAGTGATTTTGGAGTTGGTATTACGGGAAAATTTAACAAGGAAGATCCTTATAATAGAACTGGTGAAAACGATAAGGTTTATATAAGCATTTATGATAAAAATAAAAATACTTATACAGATTTAAGTACTTATGTGACAAGTGATGATAGAAGAATTTGTAAGGATGAAGTTGTTTCTTTAGTTATCGATAAGCTTGTAGAATTAACTGAAATTTAGGTTTCAGTTTTTTTAGAAGGTGATTTTATGAATTTAGATTATTTGTTTTATAGACTTAGTAAATCAAAGTTTCGAAGTAAGTTTCATTTAAGTAGTCAAGATATCGATTATATTAATAAAAAGGGAATGGATAAAATAAGAGAGCATGCATATGATTTTATTTCTAAGAGACTTGCTCCAGAGGTTATTCCAAACGATGGCAAACAAACGCCATGGAGGGGTCATCCAGTTTTTGTGGCTCAGCACGCCACAGGGTGTTGCTGCAGAGGGTGTCTTGAGAAGTGGCACGGGATTAAAAAAGGACATAAACTTAGTGATAAAGAGGTTAATTATGTCTTGTCAGTAATTATGGAATATATTAGAAGAGAGTATGAAAAAGGGAGTAATTAAGAAGTAATTTATTTAATATAAAAAAGCCTTGTTTTACAAGACTTTTTAATTTGCTAAAATGGTGTCCCCTTGGGGGCTCGAACCCCAGACCCACTGATTAAGAGTCAGTTGCTCTACCAACTGAGCTAAGGAGACAGTTTTTGTTCACATGTATAATTATATCATATTTTTTGAAAAAATCTAGTATAAATTTTGAGAAATTTGAATATTCAAAATTTTTTAACTCTTTTTGTGAAGGTTTACAGTAGTAAATATAGTGGGGATGTTTATATGAAATGAAATGTGAAGATAAGATGTTAGGAGCAATAATAGGAGATGTAGCTGGTTAGACTTATAAAGTTGATGAGGTAAGAAAAAAATTAATAAGGAAAAGGTAAGCTATGAGGATATAATTAAGAAATTAAATAAATCTGTTCACCAGATTCGTCAGCAATTGACGATAGTATTTTAACGGTTGCAATTGCTGATGCACTTATTAATATTGAAAGTTATAGAGATAAACTAAGGTTTTAAGAAGGTTAGATAAATATGGAAGAAGCGGGTTTGGTGCAGAGTTTGTAAAGTGGTTTTCTGACGAGAAATTTTGTGGAAGTTATGGAAATGGATGTGCCATGAGAATAAGTAGTATTCCTGAATTTTTAGAAGATGCAGATACGATAGCTTGTATGACTGGGTCTATCGCAGAAAATTATTATGGTGTTCCAGGAAAAATAAAAGAAGACGTTTTAAAATATATTCCTGATTATATGTTAAAGGTTATTAATGAACTCTACGAAAAGAAGAAAGTTAAAATGTTTTTAAAATAATTAAATTTTTTTAATTATAGTTATTTATGTGGTTAAAGGAATGATGTTTATAAAATATATTGCTTTTATGATTGATATGTAGTATTGTATTGGATATAGAAATAGGTGAGATTATTATGGAATACGATAGAAATTTATTTAACAAATTTCAGCAAACAATTTTGGATAAAATTTTGGAATCTAATTTATTAACAGAAGAAGATTTTAAATTACTTTGTAATCCAAATTTTAGAGTTAGTCAAATGACTTATTTGTTCTCTTTCTTTGTTAGTGATATGAATTCTGAACTTGCAATACCAATGACTTTTGAAGAGAAAAGAATTATTGCAAATCCTGAATTTTCTATTAAAAAGATGTTTGAGTTAAGATGTGCGGCAAGGGATGAGTGTGTTAATTTGGATATTTTGAAAGATATGACGCATTATGATGAGAGTAAAATTAAACTTTACCGTAAATTTATAGAGAGCAGAAAGTTTAAGATAGATGAGATTAAACATTATATTAATATGAATTTTAGTAGAAAACAAATTGATATTATTTGTGATGGACTTGAAAATACTCATTTGTATGATTTTTTCCCTGAAGATGGGTTAAAATTATATTTGACTGAAGACTTTGACGATAAACAAATGGAACAGATTTATAGAGGATTTACTTATGATGATGAAGAGTTCTATATGAAACCATTGCCTATAGAAAAAGTTAAAATTTATGCAAAACCGGAGATAGATGCTGGTAAAATGGCAATTATAAAAAGTGCACTTAAGACGAAGACGCCACTTGAAAGTATTCAAAAATATTTAGAAACTGACTTTGACTGCGAACAATCTTTGAAAATAGCAGATGGAATATATCATGCATATTATTATTCACAAGAAGATAAAAAGAGACAAGTTGATTTTGAGGAAATTGATTTTTATGCAGATAAAAGATTTGATACACGTCAAATGTCTGTTTTACGCGACGCTTACTGGCTTATGAAACACAACTTTATTTCAATGGAAAATATGTTAAAGATAAAAAATCTCGATTATGATTTTAGAAGAATGGAAATTTTAAATATAGGTTTTAAGAATGGTTATGATTTTGATGCACTTAAGCCATTAATAAGTTACGATCTTAATGATGTTCAACTGTTGTTTATAAAAAGGGCAATTAGTTATAAATTTAATTACGAACAGATTAAAATTTTGGCAAATCCAGATAATACTTTATTAGAACTTATGACTTATTTTGATGGATTTAAATTGGGATTACCGATTGAAAAAATTAGAAATATTATGGAAGTAGACTCTAATATAAATTGTTATGAGTTAATGGTTAGAAACTTTTATAATATTGATGATGTTAAATATTTATCTTACAATGATTATAATAAGATTATGGAACAAATTAACAAATATTATAATAATGTTTCTGGAAATAGTTCTGAATCAATTGTTGGCAGTGAGGTTCCACAAAATAATAAAATGATTACTGATTTATATATGTTTATTAATTTTAGTAAGGATGAACTTATTAATACTCCTTATTATAAATATGATTATTTTGATGGATATAATAGAGAATTTGCAGATGGTAGATTATTAGATGGTGAATTAGACTCTGTGGAGTGTTTAATATCTGAGGGAAAAGAATTTGTAAAAAGGTTAACAAAATAAATTTTTAAGTTATTTCAAAAAATAAGGAAATAACTTTTTTATTTAAATGATTTTATAAAATATATTGCTTTTATGATTTATATGTAATATTATTAAATTAGATATTTAGTTTGGAGTGAAAATGTTTGAAAAAAATTGATGTTTATGATTTTGATGGAACTATTTACGATGGAGATAGTACGATAGATTTTTTTAAATACTGTTTAAAAAGAAACAAGAAAATATTTCCTTTTTGTTTTAAAATATTAGGTAATGGGATTTTGATGGGGCTTCATATAATTGATTTGACTGAATTTAAAAGTAGATTTTTAAGATTTGTTAGATATATTCCAGATATCGATGAGTATTTAGCTGATTTTTGGAAAAATAATAGTAATAAAATTTGTCAGTATTTTTTGGATAATATGAAAAACAAAAGAGAGACATATATTATTTCGGCGTCACCTGAATTTATTATTAAACCTTTTGCGGATAAGTTTAAAAATGTAGTTTTAATTGGAACAGATGCGGATAAGAAGACAGGGATAATAAATGGACGAAATTGTAAGGGTGAAGAAAAGATTCAAAGGCTTAATAAAGTAATTCAAAATTATGAAATAGAAAATTTTTATTCGGATTCGAAAGCTGATTTACCACTTTTTAGGTTAGCTAAAAATGGTTTTATGGTTAAGCATGGAATTTTAAGTGAATTTAGGGAGAATTAGTTTATGAAAAGAAATTTAGAAAGTATTTTAGAACTTCTTAATTATCAGGTTGTAATTAACGAGGGTAATGTTATTTTGATCAACATGATTAATGGAAATATTATGCCGGCAAAGTTAAAAACTAATGATTATGTTTTATATAGTTTAGGTAGTAAATTAGTTGTGGTATGGCATGATAAGGAAGCTACAGCAATTGATATAATTCATGATGATAAAACATTTAATTTTTGTTATAATGGCGAGTATTTAGATTTGTCTTGCGAAAATCCATCAGATAATGGAGATTATATATCTAGGTTATCTTTGAAGAATGATACTATTCAAGCTGACTTAAAGTTTTCTGATTATGATATTTATGTTGGTTATACAGATGGTAAGATAGCTTCTGATATAACAAAGACTAAATTAGAATACGTGGGTTTTAATGGAAATGATTATGATACGATTTTCTTAGATAACTTTGGAGATAATATGTTTTTAATGCGAAATAGTTTAGAGGATACAGAGATTGCGACTAGTAAGTGGGCACTTGATTATGGGCGTAAATTTATATTGAGCGACGATATTAGAAATCATATTGGCAAAGTTTTTAAGGAATTTGAAAAAGAAGTTCCTGGGATAACTGATTTACTTTCCAAAAGGTTTGTGATGACAGGATTATGGTATGATGTTTATAAAGCTTTTGAAAAGTCTGAAATGAAAACAAATATTAGAAATATGGGTAAAACTTTGACTAAAGATAATAAAAATGAAGTTTATAAATAGATAAAATAGTGAAAAAAAGCATGACTTTTGAAAAAAATAAAAAAACTTTTGTAAAAATACTTGTCAAAAAGCACAAAATAAGTTATACTTAGAGAGTCATGTGACATAATGGGCCTGTAGCTCAGTCGGTTAGAGCACACGCTTGATAAGCGTGGGGTCGTAGGTTCAAGTCCTACCAGGCCCACCATTATTTGGCCTGTTGGTGAAGCGGTTAACACACATGCCTTTCACGCATGGATTCATGGGTTCAAATCCCGTACAGGTCACCAATTTTGTAATTAATAATTTTATATAAATACGTTGAAGTGGAGGAGTAATATAAGTGACTGCTTATAGAGAGCTAGATAAGGTGGAAGCTAGTAGTAAGGCTTATATGAATAACACCACAGAGTTACTTACCCGAAGCTTTTAGTAGGATAAGTCGGCTGTAATCCGTTACCATATTATATGTTTCAGAAAGATGGAAACTATAGAGTGATCACATTTTTGTGATAAATAAGGTGGTACCGCGAATTGCAGTTATTCGTCCTTACGGATGTTTAACTGCTTTTTGTTTAAATTTTATGCTTGATTAGCTCAGTTGGTAGAGCAAGCGGCTGTTAACCGCTGGGTCGTAGGTTCGAGTCCTACATCAAGCGCCACTTTATTTGCTTGATTAGCTCAGTCGGTAGAGCAAGCGGCTGTTAACCGCTGGGTCGTAGGTTCGAGTCCTACATCAAGCGCCACTTTATTTTTGCTTGATTAGCTCAGTTGGTAGAGCAAGCGGCTGTTAACCGCTGGGTCGTAGGTTCGAGTCCTACATCAAGCGCCACTTTATTTGCTTGATTAGCTCAGTCGGTAGAGCAAGCGGCTGTTAACCGCTGGGTCGTAGGTTCGAGTCCTACATCAAGCGCCATCTTTTTTTGTATGTTTTAAAAAATAATATAGATGTGGAGGAATGGTTTTATGCAGAAATTTACTAAGGAAATGGTTGACGATTATGCAGATAAACTGTTAATTGGGTTAACCGAAGAAGAGAATAAAATGGTTTTGGATGAGTTTGGGGTTATCGATGCGACTATCGATATGATAAATGAACTTCCAGATATTGAAAAAGTTGAACCGATGACACATGCTTTAGATGATTTTGAATATGTGCTTAGAGAAGATGAGCCTGAGGAGTCAGTGCCAATTGAAGATTTGCTTGCTAACTGTGATGATCATACAGATAGAGAAGTACAAGTACCAAGGATGGTGGGTTAAATGAGTTATATGGATAAGAGTATCGAAGAGATACATGAAGCTTTAAAGAAAGGTTTAGTTACAAGCGATGAACTTGTAAAGGAATCTTTAGAAAAATCGCATTTAGTTCAAGAAAAATGCAATGCGTTTGTTACTATTTTAGATGATGCTAAAGGAACAGAGGTTACAGACAGTTTATTATCAGGCATTCCTTATGGGGTTAAAGATAACTATAGTACAAAAGGTGTTTTGAGTACAGGTTCTTCTAATACGTTAAAAGATTATGTTCCGTTTTTCTCAGCAACTGCTATCGATAATTTGTCTAAGGCGGGAGCTGTTATGGTTAATAAAACAGTTTTAGACGAGTTTGGCATGGGTGGTACAGGAACAACTGGCCATACTGGAATTGTTACAAATCCATGGGATAAGACGAGAATGTGTGCAGGGTCTTCAGCTGGTTCAGCAGCGGCTGTAGCGGCTGGTGTTTATCCTTATGCGACAGGTAGTGATACTGGTGATTCAATTAGAAAGCCAGCTGCTTACTGTGGTATTGTTGGTTATAAGCCAACTTATGGAATGATTTCGAGATATGGGTTATTTCCTTTTGCTAGTAGCTTAGATCACTGTGGTGTTTTAACAAGAAGTGTTAGAGATGCAGCGATTGTAACTGATGCAATGAAAGGAATCGATAAGAATGATATGACTTCTTGGAATTCTAAAGATGTTCATTTACTCGAGGCTTTAGACGGCAATGTTAAAGGGAAAAAGCTTTGTTATGTTAAAGAAATTTGTGACATTAACAATTATCCAAATGCTTCAGATGAATTAAAACGTCATTTAGAAAATTTCATGAAGACTATTGATATATGTAAATCACTTGGAATGGAAGTTGATGAGGTTTCAGTTGATGAGACTTTACTTAAAGCTTCACCAGCAACTTATGTCGTTATTTCTTGTGCTGAAGCAACTTCAAATATGTCTAATTTAACTGGATTTATTTTTGGACCACGAGCTTCTGGTGACAAGTGGGATGAAGAAATGAAAAACTATAGAACTAAAGGTTTTTCTCCGCTTATTAAAAGAAGATTTGTCATTGGTTCTTATGTTCTGCAAGCACAAAATAAAAACCGTTATTTCCACAACGCACAAAGAGTTAGAAGACTTTTAGTTGATGAATGGAAAAAATTATTTGAAAAATATGATGCTGTTATTTTACCGGTTGGTTCTGGTCCGGCTAAGAAGCTTGAGGGTTCTAAAGATGCTTTAGATAAAAATACGGCTATTTTAGAGGATCATTTACAAATTGGTAATTTTGGTGGTTTTCCATCTATTACAATACCTAATGGTTTTATAGATGGACTTCCAGTTGGGGTTAATATTACAGGTAATTGTTATGAAGATGAGAAAACTTTAAATATCGCTTATGCTTTAGAAGGAGCGATGGATTATAAAGGTCAAGTTTGTAAGGAGGTGCAATAGATGAATTACAAGGTTTTAATAGGTCTTGAGATGCACTGTGAAATTAGTAAGACAAAGACTAAGGTGTTCTCAAGTGCAAGAAATTCATTTAGTGAAACTCCTAACTGTAATGTTAGACCAGTAGATATGGCTTTTCCTGGTACGTTACCAGTTGTCAATAAAGAAGCTGTAAAAATGGCTTTAATGGCTAGTATGATTTTAGGATGCAGCCAGCCAGAGTATTTATATTTTGAAAGAAAAAATTATTATTATCCTGATTTGCCAAAAGGTTTTCAAATTACACAGGAAACTAAACCGGCACCAGTTGGCAGTTATGGTATGCTTACTTATGAGTGTAAGGGTGAAAAGAAAACTGTTAGAATAAACAATTTACATTTAGAAGAGGATGCCGCTTCTTCTGACCATTATCCAAGTTGTTCAAGAATTAATTATAATAGAGCGGGCGTTCCTTTACTAGAACTTGTTACAGAACCTGATTTTCATTCGGCTGATGAGGCGGTAGCTTTTTTAGAAGAGATGAGAAGTATTTATCAGTATGCGGGTATTTCAGAAGCTGATAGTAAAAAAGGTCAAGTTAGATGTGATGTCAACGTATCTATCATGGATAAGAATTTGGATGAAAGTGATCCAGCTAATTGGGGAACTAAAGTCGAAATTAAAAATGTTAACTCATTTAGTGGGGTTAGAGATGCCATAAATTATGAAATTCAAAGACAGATTGATTTAAAAGAGGATGGAAAATACGATGAGATGCCGCAACAAACCCGAAGATGGGATGAAGAAAGTGCCTCAACGATATTTATGCGTGGGAAAGTTGACGCAATAGATTATAAGTATTTTGTCGAGCCAAATATTCCAAAGTTTAAGATTTCTAAGGAATGGCTTGAGGAGATTAGAAAGTCTATACCTATGCTTGCTCATGAGAGAAAAGATATGTATATGAAAAATTATGGTATTTCTGAATATGATGCGACTATTTTAGTTAAGGAAAAACCGGTTGCTGATTTCTTTGAAGATACTATTAAGCTTGGGGCTAATCCAAAGAGTGCATCTAATTGGATTACAACTAATTTGCTTGGTAGTTTAAATAAAATGGAAATTACAATTGAAGAGTCTAAGCTTACACCTAGTCATTTGGCTTTACTTATTAAAATGGTTGAGAATGGAGAAATTTCTTCTCAGCAAGCTAAAGGGGTATTTACAGAAAGTTTAGAAACTGGTAAGAGTCCAAAAGATATTGCTTCTGAAAAAGGTCTTAAACAAATTACTAACGAGGGCGAGATTACAAAAATTGTCAATGAAGTTTTGGATGAAAATCCAGATATTATTGAGCAATATAAGAATGGTAAAGTAGCAATGGTTAATTATTTAGTTGGTCAGGTTATGAAAAAGACTCATGGAACGGCTAATCCTAGTTTAGCTCGTGATGTGATGGCTAAGGAAATAGAGAAGAGGTGATATTTTGAATATTTATAGAACACAGTATAATAAAGATTTATCAGAAGACAGTATTGGGAAAGAGATAAGAGCTTGTGGTTTTGTCGAAAATATTCGTGATCATGGTGGAGTTATTTTTGTCGATGTTCGCGATGAAACAGGAATGTTACAAGTTGTAAGTAACGATGATAAAATGTTTGAAGGTTTAACTAAAGAGTCAGCGGTTACTTTAAAAGGTACTGTAAGGATGAGAGATGAAGAAAACTTTAATCCGAAAATAAGCACGGGAACGATTGAGGTTTTAGCTTCTGAGTTTAAAGTTTTAGGAAAAGCAAATAACGAACTTCCTTTTGAAATTATTACATCAAAGAATGTTAATGAAGAGGTTAGACTTAAGTATAGATATTTAGATTTAAGAAACCCGAAGGTTCATGAGGTTATTAAATTTAGAAGTGAAGTTATTAAGTTTTTGAGAAATAAAATGGATAGTTTAGGTTTTACAGAGATTCAAACACCAATTTTAACAGCTTCTTCACCTGAGGGAGCACGTGATTATTTAGTTCCATCTCGTAAATATAAAGGAAAATTTTATGCTCTTCCACAAGCACCACAACAGTTTAAACAACTTTTGATGGTTGCTGGCTTTGATAAGTATTATCAAATTGCTCCTTGTTTTAGAGATGAAGATGCAAGGGCAGATAGGTCACCGGGGGAATTTTATCAGTTAGATATGGAAATGGCTTTCGCAACTGCTGAGGATGTTTATAATGTGGCTGAGGAAGTTATTTATGAGACTTTTAAAAAGTTTTCTAATAAAGAGGTTTCACCTAGACCATTTAAGAGAATTCCTTATAGAGAGGCAATGCTTAGGTATGGTACTGATAAACCAGACTTAAGAAATCCACTTGAGATTATAGATTTAACTGATGTTTTTAAGAATACTACTTTTAAACCTTTTTCTGGTTCAACAGTAAGAGGAATTACTGTTCATGATATCGCTTCTAAGCCGAACTCTTGGTTTAATGAACTTGTAGCTTATGCTTCAAGTATTGGTATGCCAGGTATTGGATATATAAGTGTTTTAGATGACATGAGTTTTAAAGGTCCGATTGATAAGTTTTTAACTGATGAAGAGCGAAAGGAACTTATAGAAAAGGCTTCTTTAAAGAAAGGTTCAGTATTATTCTTTATTGCTGATAAAAGGGAAAAAACAGCTTCTATTCAAGCAGGAATGATTAGGGCAGAGCTTGGTAAGAAGTTAGATTTAATTGATAGTAATAAATTTGAATTTTGTTTTATTACAGATTTTCCAATGTATGAATACGATGATACTTTAGGAAAATACATATTTATGCATAATCCATTTAGTATGCCAAAAGGTGGGCTTGAAGGACTTAATAATCCGAATATTGAAGATATTTTAGCTGATCAATATGATATTGTGTGCAACGGAGTGGAACTTTCTTCTGGTGCTGTTAGAAATCACGATGTTGCAGTTATGGAAAAGGCTTTTGAGATAGCTGGTTATACTAAGGAAGATGTTAAAAATAGATTTAAGTCTTTATATACGGCTTTCCATTATGGAGCTCCACCTCATGCAGGTATTGCACCTGGAATTGATAGGATGATTATGCTTTTAAAAGACGAGCCAAATATTAGAGAGGTTATTGCATTCCCACTTAACAGTAACGCACAAGATATGATGATGGGTGCACCTTCAGAAATTAGTGAGGCTCAGCTTAGAGAAGTTCATATTAAAATTAGATAATATGAACTTTTTTTATACAATAGGAAAGTCATACAAGTTTAAAAAATTTTGCACAAAGTTATTTGCAAATATAACTATTCGTGATATATTTAGTGGCAACGATAGATGGTGATGTTATGAATATATTAAAAGGCTATGTATTTAGACTTTATCCAAATGAAAAACAAGAAGAATTAATTAGTCCAGCATTCACATTAACAAGTATAATAGGTATTGATTTAGGTATTAAAGATTTAATAGTAACATCATTTAATGAAAAAATAGAAAATAAAGCTTAATACTAAAAGAATGATAGGACTACAAAGAGGACTAGCTAGATGTAAAAAAGGAAGTAAAAATAGATATAAACTAAAACTTAAAATACAAAGATTATTTATGAAAATTAGAAATGCTAGAAAGCATATGATACATGATATAACAAACAAATTAATAAAAGAAAATGATATTATAGTAACTGAAAATTTAGATGTTAAAAGTATGCAGAAAAATCACTATGTGGCTAAAGGCTTAAATGAAAACCCGATTTTTGAGATAATAAGAGTACTCAAATATAAAGCTAATTGGAAAGGTAAAAAACTAATCCAAATAGATACTATTCAAGTAGTCAAATATGTAATGTTTGTAATTAGCAAAATAAAAAAGTAAAAGATCTAAGTATAAGAAAATGGGAATGTCCTATATGTCATATTAATCATGACCGTGATTATAATGCAGCTGTTAAATGTTTAGAAAAATACGTGTTATATTTAAAGCAATCTATCTAACAAATAAATTTTGGCAAAAGTAATATAAGTAGGGTGGCGACCATCCGATATTGGTTTATGGAGGAGTCTTAGATTCCGGTGAAGTAGAAAGAGCTTACTTCACGGTAAACTGATGTCAAATTTATTTGGTGTTTTGTTCTTTGGATAATGTGTTATAATAGTTTATATTTTAGAAAGCGTGATTTTAAATGCGAAAAGGTAATTTGAATTTGTTTATGATAATTATTATATGAGAGGTATACCTAATCCGTCTTATAAAAGTGAGGATAGATTTCCTGAGGAACTAGGTAGGACATTAATGGGTTCATGGATTAGCTGTAATCAAAAGCAGATTTTACAGTTATCTTTGGCTGGTAATGAACAGGCAAAAGCTGTTTCCAAAAATACACTTAGAAATATAAAAACATCTTATTATAGAAGGAATTTGTTTTTGGCTAGGTTAAAATATATACATGAAAATTATAGTTTAAAAAATAAGCCAAATCCATCATATAATAGTTAAGATAGGTTTCCTGAAGAGTTAGGTGGTGCATTAATAGGTTTATGGCTTATCGATAATAAATGGAAAATCGAATCATTATCTTCGAGGGATAATGAACAAGTTGAAAAGAAAACTTTAGGTTTAAATAAAGATGCATATATTGCCGGACTTATCGATTATGTTTTAAATAATAAAAAGGTTCCGATAACAGAAAAGTTTAGTGATGGCACACTAATGAGGGAATTTTTAAATGATAATAAAGAATGGATATATTTAAATAAAGAAAATGATAGTTTTTTAAATTTATTGGTGATTCTTATCGAACAGATTGACCCGTTTTATTTTGAAAATGAAGAAAAAGAAAAGCAGAAATGTTATGGTTTATAAAGCTTTATATTAGTATGATATAAAGTTTTTTAATTTGACTATTTGTATTTGTGTGGTATAATACATGAAGTTTTAATTTGGGGGGTTAAAATGAATTACGATATTGATTTATTTAATAAAAGACTGGAGTTTGTTTATAAAAATTATTATCTGATGGGAAGGCCAAATCCAGTAAGCGGTAGTAAGGATGTTTTTCCGAAAGAACTTGGGGGAACGCTTATTAGTACGTGGCTACATGGAAATAAAAGACGAATACATGATTTAAGTTTGAAAAATGTTATAGAAAAAAAAGTTATAGCAAAAAATGTTATGGATAATAGTGTTAGAAATATTATGTTTTTAGCTAGAATAAATTATATTTATAAAAATTATGTTTTAATGGGTAAATTAAATCCAATACAAAAAGATAATGATAGATTTCCCGAAGAATTAGATGGAGCTTTGATTGGACCTTGGCTTCAAGCTCAGAAGTATAATATAAAAATGATGAAGGATAATCATATGGCACAAGCTATTATAATGAATAGTGAGATTAATTATTTGGCTGAACTTGTGAAGTATATTATCGTTTATAAAAAGATTCCACCTAGGGGAACTTTATTTAGTAATAATACTTTAATGGTAAGTTTCTTGGAAGATAATAAGAAACTTATATACGAGAATAGAGAAGAGGATAATTACTTAGGTTTACTTGCTAAATTACTTGAACAATTAGATGAAAATTATTTTAATGATTTAGAAGATGAAAAGTTTTTAAGAAAATAAGAAGGTTAATTTTGGGAGAGATGTTTTATGATGCAGAATCTTGATTTATTTAATAAAAGATTAGATTATTTATATAAAAATTATTATTTAAAGGAAATTCCAAATCCATCACATAAAAGCAAAGAAAGGTTTCCTGAAGAACTTGGCAATATAATTATCGGAACATGGATTTATAGAGATAAGATATTAGCGGATTTTGCAAAAAAAGGTAATGAAAAAGTTTTAAAGGTTATTGGAAATACTAAAAAGCAAGTTTTATTTAAAAGAAGGTTAAAATTTGTTTACAATAATTATTGTAAAAAAGGTATTAAATGTCCATTAACTTCTGATGACGATAAATTTCCGAAAGAACTTGGGGAAATATTAATAGGTCACTGGCTCCACGATAATTATAGTAAAATACAAAGATTTGCTTTAAAGGATAACAAATGGGTGCTGCAAATTTTATCTAGTTTTCGGGAAAAGAGAATAGTTCAGACCAATTTTATAGATATTAATTTATTTAGAAAAAGATTAAAGTACGTTCATGATAATTATTTTGAAAAAGGTTTAGTAAATCCTGCTGTTGGTACGGAAGACGCTTTTCCAAAGGAACTTAAAGTGGCTAAAATTGGAGGCTGGCTTGCTAATTATAAAACATTAATTGCGAAGTTAGCTAATGAGGGCGATGAAGTTGCTTTAGATATACTTGGTAATTTTGCTAGTATGAAAGTAAAAAAAGATTTAACTTATGAAAGACTTACTTATGTTTATGAGAATTATTATAAAAAGGATAAATTTAATCCGACTACATATGACATAGATTGTTTTCCAGATGAGCTTGGGGGAATATTAATAGGTAACTGGCTGCATATGAAAAGAGAGTTGATAAAACTTCTTAAAAATGAAGGTAATGAGATTGCAAAAGGTGTGTTTATAAATATGAAATCAAATTATTTAAAAATAAGGCAAGCTTCAGAGATTGCTAATTATATTTTAAATAATAAATGTATTCCAGTTGATGATTCATTTGTTTCAGGTGGGTTAACGAAAGAATTTTTAGAAAAAAATAAAAAGTGGATTTATGATAACCAAATAATAGAGGTTTTAGATTTATTAGTTAAGTTGATTGAACAAATAAATCCATATTATTTTGAAGAGTTTGAAAAGCAAGATAAACAGCAAAAAGCCTTAAGAAAATAAATGTGTGAGTTTGACAGGCAATATGAAAAAAAGATATTATATTGTTTATTTAAAAAGAAAGGCTATATTATAAAATGGTGATATATTTATATGGCAAAAGATTTTAAAGATTATTATGAAATACTTGGTGTTACGATGAATGCCAGTGCGGATGAAATTACTAAAGCTTTTAGACGGCTTTCAAGGAAGTATCATCCGGATATTAATAAAGAGGCAGAAGCTGCCAAAAAGTATAAAGAAATAACGGAAGCTTATGAAGTTTTAAGTGATAAAAACAAAAGACGAGATTATGATTTAAATTATAATCATTTAAAGAAGAATTCATCTTTTTCAGCTTCAGAAAATAATGCTTCTAATAGTAGTAATTCACAAAGAAATTACACTGAAGATGAGTTACGAAAGCTTAGAATTATAAAAATAAAAAAACAAATATTAAATGCTTTAAGTAGAGCAAACAATCTTTTAGAAAAAAAGGAGCAGTTTGAAAATAATATAGATTTAATAACTATTTCGAAAGAAGATTATGATGAAACGGTAAAGACATTTAAAGAAGCTAATGAAAAGATAAGTGATTATTTAAAAAAGTTATATATAATTTCTCAAAATTATAATTTAGAAGATGAGAAGAATACAATAAGTGAGATGATAGATAAACTTCAGCAAAACAGTATTTTTCTGCCATTTAAAAAATTTGCCTCATCATTAATTTCTAATCTATATGATGAGGTTTTAAAAAAAGGAAACAGTATTTATCAGGAAAAAGCAAATATTAAATATGCTTTTGAAAAAGGTTATATATCAGAAGATGATTATGAAAAAAAGAGAACTTTACTTAAAAGTGAAGAACAAGATATTTTGAAAAAAATCGATTTTCTTTTAACAAAAAATTTGAATTTTAAGTTAAATTACGAAATTAATAATTTAAAATTTGGATTAAATGATAATGATATTTTAAATTATAATTATGAGGAGTGTTATCGAAAATACAACAGGGATTATATCGGAAAGCAGATGTTTATAGAAGCATTTAATTTAAATAGTATTTGCGTTCAATATAATCAAACTTATGATATTATTAAAAATATCGATAGTCATATTTTAGTTAAAGAGATTGAGACAAACTATTTGGCTGAACTTATTTCTAAGATGAATGAATTTTATAAAAAGGTCGATGATGATATTAGAATTTGTTTTTCATGCGGATATGATTTCGATAGATGTCCACCGGCTGTAAGATCTGGAACAATTGATATGAATCATTCTGATATGGAGTGGGCTTTAAATTTACTTAAAGACTGTTCAATAACTTATAATTATAGTTTTGCTGATAATGTGGACTTAACTAAGTTTGCTAAAGAAGAATACAGAAATTTACTTATATTATTAGAAATTTTGAAAAAACGCGATGAAATGACGCAAAGTATTATAGATATTTCTAATAAGACTTTGAAAATCGACGATTTTTATATCGATATATTTAAAGGTAAATTAAATGATAAATATTATATAGGTGCGTTAAAAGAGGTTATAAAAGAAGCTTCAAAAGTGAGGAAAGAGATAGATTTATTACAAAAAATGACCCAAAAATATGGAGTGTATGTAAATGAGAGTGATAATAAATCTTTTGATATTATAAAGATGCTTTATGCAAATTTAGAATATAAATTAGATGTTTATCCAAATGATTTTTTAGAAGCTATGGCTTTAGGTGATGTTTTAAATGCTTATAGGGAAGAAGATAATTTTAGAAGGATTTCAGAAAAATATGTGAAAACTTATGGAACAAGTTTTACTTCAGTAGAAGTTTTAAAAATGTTAAATTTAAATGGAACTATTTTTAGTGATTTTAAAGAAAATACATTAAATTTAGTTAAAAGAAGTTATAATTTAGCTATTTTTAAGAGAGATAAAAGATGTGAATATTTAATGGATTATTTAGATGTATATCCAGATATGGTTAAAAAGTTTGATTATGATAAATTTGAAAGAATGGTAAGTACAGCTAGAGGTGAAAAGTTTAAAAAGGATGTTTCAGATTTATGGGATGGTAATAACCAAACAGATAAGGAAAAACTACCAGATTTAAAAGAAATGTTCAAAAAATTATATTGACTTTAATTAAAAGCATTGTATAATATAATTCACAAAAGAAAGGCTAACTATTAAAAGTCAATAGCTTTTCTAAAAAAATTAAAATTGGAAAAGAAACCCACGCCAAAAAGATTT
>CALVRJ010000023.1 GCA_944358545.1 uncultured Bacilli bacterium
GTAAAAGTATATCTAATCTTTATAGATATGTAGAGATTAGTAAATCTATTACTAAAAGATACATTGACGCACTACCAAACATTGATTTAGAAAAGCCTACCTTAAAAGAAATTAAAAATGTATCTGAAAAAATTGAGGTAAATAATAGAACTATTACTGGATTTAATTTATTGAATAACGAAACGCTTAAATTATTACAAGTCATTTCTAATGGAAAATATTTAATAAATGGATTTACTAATAAATCTATTAGAAAAGAAATATTTTATGAAAGTGATTCTAAGTACATAATTAACAAAACTACTAGATTATTATATAAACTTAAATGTCATGGAATCATAAAAAAAGTAGCTAGAAAAAATAAATATTATCTAACTACTAATGGTAGAAATCTAATTTCATCTATCCTTGTCTTTACTAATAGACAATTATTAAACTAAATTTCCCACATAATTTTATGGGGTAAGGGGTCTTTTTGCCCTTTTATCAAAAACTTGTTTTTTATTTATGCTTCTTTAAAGCAATAACTAATTTTATTTCTTTTTAAAAAACGTACAAAACGCACAAAAAAAGTGGCAAAAAACGTACATTTTGTACGTTTTTTTCTAAAATTATGGTTTTTGAATTAAAAAATCAATTAGTGCTTGAGGTTTTTTACCATTATAAATGATATCGTTAATTAAATCGATTATTGGCATTTCTACAGCTTTATTATTTACAAGTTTGCGGACTGATTTTAAAGTATATAATCCTTCTACTGTTGTGTTTTTGATATATTCGTTAATTTCTTCTTTTGAGGCACCTTCGCCGATTAATTTTCCAAATGAAAAATTACGACTTTTAGTACTAGTGGCGGTAAGTAATAAATCACCAAAGCCAGCAAAAGAGTAAACAGTAGATCCATTGCCACCTAATCCTTTGATAAGTTCTTTAATATCATGAAGTGATTCTGTGATTAGCATAGCAATAGTTGACTCTGGAAGACCGAGGCCATTTAAAATGCCAGAGGCAATAGCAATGACATTTTTTATGGCTCCACAAATTTCAGTTCCGACTATGTCATATGTTTGGCGCAACTTGAAATGGCCGTTGGCAAATGCATTATAAACGGTGTCTAGGGCTTTTTTATTTTGACCAGCAAGGGTTAGACCGATTGGTACTTTATTTGCAACATCAATAGCAAATGATGGACCTGACATAATAGCAATTTCATCGGTATCTAGGTATTTTTTGATAACATCATAAACAAATAAACATGTGTCTTGTTCGATACCTTTAGAGATGGCACAAATAGGTGTTCCATCATAAAGGTCTTTCATTTTTTTAGTTACGTCATCAACGGCTCCTGTAGGAGTGGCAATTATAAGTAAATCTTTGTTTTTGATAGCTTCTTTTAGATTTGTTGTAAAGATAAAATTATTACTTAATTTTATTCCTTTTAACTTTGGACTTTCGTGGTTTTGTTTTAAGTAACCAATTTCATCTTGAAAGGCTGACCAAATTGTTACTTCATGTTTGTTTTCATCTAAGATTGTGGCAAGAGCGGTTCCGTATGCTCCTGCACCTAAAACTGTTATTTTCATTTATATCACCATTTTAATTATAACATTTATTTTTTTAGATATAAAGTTTTTTTGTTTGATTAAAGTGTGATATAATAAATATAGGATGGTGATTTTATGAAAGAAACTTTAGAAAATGTCATGCTTATGGGACTTGGTGCGCTGGCGATGACTAACGAAAAAGCACAGGAGCTTAAAGAAGAACTTTTGAAAAAAGGAACCGAGGCTTATGAAAACGGTAAAGCTTTAAATGAAGAACTTAAACATAATATTAGTGAAAAAATTAAAGACAATGTTACTGTAGTTGTAGAAAAGCCAGAGATAACTAAGGAAGATTTAGCTCAAAAAATAGAGAGCTTAAGCGATGAGGATAAAAAGGAAATATTGAATTTGCTTAAAAAGACGAAAAAGGATGCAAAGGCTAAAAATGAGTAGTTCTAAGGATAGATTATTTGAAATTATAAATACAATTAGAAAGTACGATCTTATAAAAAACATGTCGGCAGAGAGTCTTAGACTTGCAATCGAAGAACTTGGGCCGACTTTTATTAAACTTGGGCAAATTTTATCTTATCGTGATGATGTTATTCCAAAGGAATATTGTGAAGAACTCAGTCATTTGCGTAATCAGGTTAAACCAATGGAATTTTCAAAAGTGATGGAAATTTTAGATGGTGAATACAGTGGAAAAACAAAGGAAATTTTTAAAGAAATAGATGAGGTGCCAATTGGTTCAGCGTCAATCGCACAGGTTCACCGGGCAAAGTTAATGTCAGGTGAAGATGTTGTAATAAAGGTTCAAAGAGAAAACATTTATGAACGCATGGAAACGGATGTTAACTTAATAAAAAGAATAATTAAAACGTTTAAAATTCAAAAGATATTTAATTCGGTGTTTGATTTTGATTCAATAATAGATGAGATGTTTGCTTCAGCTAAAGAGGAGATGAATTTTTTAATTGAGGCTGAACATACCGAGCGTTTTCATAAATATAATAAGGATGTTGCTTATATAAAATCACCAAAGGTTTATAAAGATTATACGACGAGTAAAGTTTTAGTGATGGAGTATATGGATGGGGTTTTAATCGATGATTTTAATAGATTAAATGAACTTGGATATGATATGAATGAAATTGGCGAAAAGCTTGGGGCAAATTATATAAAACAAGCAATTGATGATGGTTATTTTCATGCTGATCCGCATACGGATAATTTAAAAATAAATGACGGGAAAATTGTCTATATGGATTTTGGAATGATGGGTGTTTTATCTAAACGCGATAGGACACTTTTAAGCAAATGTATTTTGGCAATTGTTCACGACGATATTGATGAGGTTGAGCATATATTACTTACTTTAGGAACTGCAAGAGGTCAGGTTGACCATATGGGACTTAAGAGTGATATTAAAATGGTTTTAGATAAAAATAAGACGCAAGATGTGCTTGACATCGATGTAAAAGACTTTACAAATGACCTGTTGTCTATGTTATCTAAGAATAATGTTACTTTGCCAAAAGATATTACTATGCTTATTCGAGGCATTATCGTAATGGAAGGTGTTCTTAGAAAAATAAGTCCACAGATTAATTTGATAAGTTTACTTGAGACACATGTTAAACCAAGTGAAATTGTGTCAAAAGATGATATTGGAAAATTTGCCCGTAAAGGGCTTGAGAGTGGAACAAGTTTAGTTTATATTCCAAACGAGCTTTTATCATTTTTAAAAGGAGTTAATAGTGGAGAGCTTAGGTTCAATATTGAGCTTAATGATTCCAAACATCAGATTAGAAATATCGAGCAACTTGTTCATTTAGTAATGATTACGATTTTGGATGTGGCTTATATTTTAGGTACAAGTCTGATAGTTATGCAAAATCACGATGATTTACCGTTTATTTTCTATATTTATTTAATTTTAGGAGGTATATGTACTATTTGGATATTCTATAAATTATTTATGAGTAAAATTAGAAATCGAAGAGGCTAATGGCAAGCTATTAAGCATATTTAAAAATAATATGCTTTTTTATTTGACTTATTTTAACAATGCTTTATAATAATTGGTAATTGAGGAGGGTTATATTATGATATCTTTTTTAGAAAGTATAAATTTTAATAAGATAAATTTAGACGAGAATAAAAACTTGGGCTTTGCCGATGATGAGAGAGGTTATGTATTATTACTTAATAATGATGTTTTATCATTAGACGATTTAAATGTTTTAAGAAATTTTGCACTTGAAAAAAATAGTCAAATAATTGAAGATGACGAAAGGTTAAAACAAGCCGAGAAGAGTAGAGAGCATTATGACCCAGATGATGATTTGATTGCTAATTTAATTGTGAATATATACCGAAATAAGAAATTAATTAAAATGGTAGAAGAAAGAATTTCAAGATTAGAAGAATTTAAATATCCAAAAGAGGCTGAGTATTATTTTAAAAAATTGGTTTATTTAAATAGAAAGATAGATTTGGCAAGAAAAGAAAATAAAATGGCTGAATGTGAATATTTATATATGGAACGTGATGAGACAGTTTGTGAACTTGGTGATTATAAATATAATATAAAGGTAAAAGTCAAACAGAAATAAGTAATAGAGTCAAAGGAGGAGAATATGAATAGAGAAGTCGAATTTAAAATGCCTGATGGTTTAGTTATCAGGGGAAGTTTAGAAGGAAATTTGAATTCAGACAATTTGGTTGTTATGCTTCATAGTGGAGGTTATGACCGTCATGAACAAGGAATAAAAGAAGCTAAGAAGAATCCGGAGACTGGAAAAACGGAGAAAGTTTTTTATAATCCGCAAGGTAATTATTATTATTTAACTAATATGTTAAAAGATGATTATTGTGTTTTGAGAATAGATCAGAGAAACCACGGTAAAAGTGGTAAAAATGTCGATGTTGAAAAACTTTTTGAGAAATTAAATGAATTTGATTTTTCAGATAATCAGAAACAAGAGATAATTCAGGCTTTACATGAGAGAGACAATAAAAAGATAAATGAGCTTTCAACAAACGAAGAGCTTGGAATGCTTTTACATAGGCCACCTTTAAAAGATATGTCATTTGTAACAATGTCTAAAGATTTAGAAGAAGTGATGAATCAGCTTTCAAATGTTGCAGGTAAAAGTTTTAAGATGATTGATTATGTTGGAACTTGTATGGGTTCAGTTGTTTTAGGTCTTTATTTAGAAAATGAAAAAAATAGGGAAAAAGCTAATTCAATTACACTTTTCTCACCACTTTATACGTTTGATTATTCATTTAATAAAACGCCGGAAGATGCTGGACTTTTAGCTAAGAAAAAGCAAGTAATTGAAAGTGGCAAACAATTTAGACTAGGAAATGCAGTAGAAGGTAAGTCAACTTATGATGAGGTTGCTGCTTTTTCTGATAGGTTTATAGAAGATTTTAAGAATTTAGATATTCCAACATTTTGTATTCAAGGAAAAAGTGATGTTTTAGTTCCGGAAAAAGAGCAATTTAAATTATTTACAGAGATTATGAATAATCGTAAACAAAAAGGGTTAAGCGATGTTTATTATGCTCAAATAGAGGGTGTTCATTGTTTATATGATTCGCTTTATCCTTGTTTGGTAGAAGTTTCTGATTTTATAAATGGCAATCATCAACTAGAAAAAACAATTTAAATTTTTAAGTTGTTTTTTTATTTTGAAAAAATGTAAAAAAAATAAACAAAAAAATCAAAAAAAGCCTTGATTTTTATATACTTTTAATGTATACTTTTGAATGTGTGGCATGCATGGATGTGTGAGGTTGCTAAAACGCGGGGTTAAGTTGATAGAAATTTAAACGTGATTTTAGGTTTTTACACGGAGCAAGTCTATACAAGATATAGGCGAGAGGAGGATACAATAATGTCAAAGAACAAAGTTCGTATTAGATTAAAATCTTTTGAACATAAGAATTTGGACGCTGCATGTGCAAAAATAGTTGCAACTGTTCAAAGAACTGGCGGCGAAGTTAGTGGACCGATTCCACTTCCAACAGAAGTTGAAAAGATTACTATTTTAAGAGCTGTTCACAAAGATAAAGATTCTCGTGAACAATTCGAAAAGAGAACACACAAAAGACTTATTGATATCAATAATCCAAGCAAGGAGACTATAGATGCACTATCACATCTAGAAATTCCTAGCGGGGTTGATATCCAAATCAAATTATAGGAGGAATGAAAAATGAAAGGAATCTTAGGTCGTAAAATTGGAATGACTCAAGTATTTGACCAAGACGGAAAGCTTACTCCAGTTACTGTTGTCGAAGTTACTCCTAACGTAGTAACCCAAATTAAAACTAAAGATAACGACGGATATGAAGCTATTCAACTTGGCTTTGATACAAAGAGAGAAAAGTTAGCGACTAAAGCTTCTATTGGTCATACCAATAAAGCTAACACTACACCTAAGCGCTTCTTTAGAGAACTTAGAGGTGTAAACATTAATGACTACACTTTAGGTGAGGAAATTAAAGCTGACATTTTTGAGGTTGGCGAAGTTGTCGATGTAACCGGAACTACAAAAGGAAAAGGGTTCCAGGGTTCAATCAAAAAATATAATCAAAGTAGAGGACCTATGGGTCATGGTTCTAAATACCATAGAGGTGTAGGTTCACTTGGTACAATGAGACCAAAACGTGTATTTAAAGGTAGAGGACTTCCAAGTCACATGGGTGTTAATACAGTAACTATTCAAAACTTGGAAATCGTAGCTGTTGATACTGAAAATAATGCTATTTTAGTTAAGGGTAATATTCCAGGTCCTAAAAAATCATTAGTAATGATTAAATCTGCAGTTAAAAATCCTAGCAAGGTAAATAAGAGAACTGAACTTGTTTCATGGGATAAAGAAGATAACGTGAGTGAAACTACTACTTCTGAGGTTAAGGAGGATTAAAAATGAAAAAGAATTCTGTAATTAATCTTAAGGGTGAAAAAGTAAGCGATATTACTTTAAACGAAAACGTTTGGGGAATTACGCCAAATGATAGCGTTATTTATGATGCAGTAAGACTTACTAATTTAGCACAAAGACAAGGAACAGCTGATACTAAAACACGCACGGAAGTAAGTGGTGGTGGAAGAAAGCCATGGAGACAAAAAGGTACTGGTAGAGCTAGACAAGGTAGTACAAGAGCTCCACATTGGTATCATGGTGGTGTTGTGTTCGGACCACAACCAAGAACTTACAAATTAAAGATGAACAGAAAGGAAAGAGTTTTAGCTCTAAAATCTGCTTTATCTTATAAAGAAGCTAATAACGAAATTATCGTTTTAGATGATTTGAAATTAGAAAGCAATAAAACTAAAGACATGATTAGTATTTTAAATAATATTAAAGCTACGAAAAATATTTTAATCGTAGTTGATGAACTTACAGATAATTTAATTTTAGCTACTCGTAATTTACCAAAGGTAGATTTACTTGAAGCTTCTGAAATTAATGTACTTGATATTTTAGCTGCCGACTGTTTAGTTATTACAAAAGATGCAATTAAAGCTATAGAGGAGGTGCTTGCATAATGGATAGATATAGAGACATTATAAAAGCTCCAATTATTACTGAGAAAACTTCTGATTTAGCTAAAGATAACGTTTTTGTGTTTAGTGTTGATCCAAAAGCTAATAAAGTTGAAATCAAAAAAGCTATCGAAAAGATTTTTAACGTCGAAGTAGAAAAGGTAAACACTATTAACACTTATGCCAAGAAAAGAAGAGTTGGTCGTTATGTCGGAAGAGCTAACAGAGTTAAGAAAGCAATTGTTAAATTAAAAGAAGGAAGTTCAATCGAACTTAATTAATCTTAAGGGAGGACGAATATGGCGATTAAATCATATAGACCAACAACTAATGGTAGAAGAGGAATGACTACTTTAGTAAATACTGAACTTACTAAGGTTAAGCCAGAAAAATCTTTATTAGTTACAGTTAAAAAATCAGGTGGTCGTAATAATCAAGGTAAAATCACTGTTAGACATCACGGTGGTGGAGTTAAACAAAAATACAGAATCATCGATTTTAAAAGAAATAAGGATGGTGTGATTGGAACTGTTGCTTCAATCGAATACGATCCAAATAGAAATGCTAACATTGCTTTAATTAATTATGCCGATGGAGAAAAAAGATATATTTTAGCTCCAAAGGATTTAAAAGTAGGAATGAAAATCGAGAGTGGAGAAGTTACTGATATTAAAGTTGGTAATAGTTTACCTCTTGGAAATATTCCTGAAGGTACATTAGTACACAATATTGAACTTAAACCTGGTAAAGGTGGCCAAATGGTTAGAAGTGCTGGTTCAAGTGCACAAATTTTAGGTCACGAAGGTGATTATACTTTACTTCGTTTAACTAGTGGAGAAGTTAGAAAAGTTCTAAGTGTTTGCCGCGCTACTGTCGGTGAAGTTGGAAATGAAGATTTCGGATTAGTTAATTTAGGTAAAGCTGGTAGAAAAAGACATATGGGTGTTAGACCTACTGTTCGTGGTTCTGTTATGAACCCTAATGATCACCCACATGGTGGTGGTGAAGGTCGTGCTCCAGTTGGACGTAAACATCCAGTTACACCTTGGGGTAAACCTGCTCTTGGTCTTAAAACTCGTAAGACTAAAAAGGCTTCAACTAAATTAATTGTACGCCGTCGTAAAAAATAGGAAAGGATGATTTATAAATGGCTAGAAGTTTAAAAAAAGGTCCTTTTGCCGATGAACATTTAATGGCAAAGGTTCAAAAATTAAATGAATCTAATAAAAAAGAAGTAATTAAAACATGGTCTCGCCGTTCTACAATTTATCCTGATTTTGTTGGACACACATTTGCTGTTCATAATGGTAAAGAATTTATTCCGGTTTATGTAACAGAAGAAATGGTTGGACATAAATTGGGTGAATTCGCTCCAACTCGTAAGTTCGGCGGTCATGGCGAAAATAAAGAAAAGAAATAAACCGGAAAGGATGATATAAATGGAAGCTAAAGCAATTGCTAAAGGTGTTAGAATTTCACCTAGAAAAGTACGTTTAGTTACACGTTTAATTGTCGGTAAAAGCGTATCTGAAGCTGATGTGATTCTTTCACACCTTAATAAGGATGCAGCTACAGCTGTCCGTAAAGTATTACTTTCAGCAACCGCTAACGCAGAGAATAATTTAGAACTTAATAGAGATAATCTTTATGTTAAAGAAGCGTATGTTGGTGATGGTGTTACTTTAAAAAGAGGAAGAGCTGCGGCTAAAGGAAGTCCAAAACCAATTTTAAAAAGATCATCTCACATTACTGTTATTGTGAGTGAAAGAGATTAAGCAAAGGAGGTAAACTGATGGGTCAAAAGGTTAGTCCAGTGGGACTTAGAATTGGAATAAATAAGACTTGGGAATCTAACTGGTATGCCGGTAAAAAAGATTTTGCTAAGTTTTTAAACAATGATTATAAAATTCGTAAATTTTTAGAGAAAAAATTACAAGACGCAGCAGTTTCAGATGTAGTTATCGAAAGAAATTCTGGCAAGACCGAAGTTATTATAAACACTGCTAAACCGGGTGTTGTAATCGGTCATGGCGGAGATGAAATTGAAAAATTAAGAAAAGATTTAGCTAAGCTTGTTAATGAAGATGTTCATATTTCTATTAAAGAAATTAAGAATCCTAATTTAGTTGCAAGTTTAGTAGCTGAAAATATAGCTCATCAAATAAAGAATCGTGTTTCATTCAAGATTGCGCAAAAGAAAGCTATTAGAAACGTTATGAAGTCAGGTGCTAAAGGTGTTAAGACTTTAGTTTCTGGACGTTTAGATGGTGCAGAAATGGCTCGTAGCGAAGGTTATACAGAAGGTAAGGTTCCTCGTCATACTTTACGTGCTGATATCGATTATGCTGCTAAGGAAGCAAATACTACTTATGGTAAAATCGGCGTAAAAGTATGGATTTACAAAGGCGAGATCCTTGCTAAAGACGATAAAGGAGGTGCGAGTCATGGCCGTAATTCCAAAAAGAACTAAGTATCGCCGTCCACATCGTTTAAGATATGATGGGGAAACTAGAGGTAACAAGACAGTTCATTTTGGTGAATATGGTCTTCAAGCTCTAGAAGGTGCTTGGATTAGTGAAAGACAAATCGAAGCTGCCAGAGTTGCAATGACTCGTTATATGAAACGTGGTGGAAAGGTTTGGATAAACATTTTCCCACATTTATCTTTGACTAGCAAAGGTATTGGTATGCGTCAAGGTAAAGGTAAAGGTGCACCAGATAAATGGGTTGCTGTCGTAAAACGCGGAAAAGTTATGTTCGAAATTTCAGGAGTAAGTGAAGACGTTGCACGTGAAGCATTGAGACTTGCTATGCATAAACTTCCAATTAAGTGCAAATTCGTAAAGAAAGAAAGTGGTGAGGCAAATGAAGATTAATGAACTTAGAGAATTAAGCGACGAAGATTTAAAGAAAAAAATCGACGAAACTAAAGCTGAATTATTTAATTTGCGTTTAAGCCAAGCTACTGGTAGTCTTGAGAAGCCAGCTAGAATAAATGAGCTTAGAAAGGCAGTCGCACGTATGAAAACTATTTTACGTGAACGCGAATTACAAGACTAGGAGGATTTTTTATGGATAAGAAAAAAAGAGAATTAACTGGAAAAGTTGTAAGTGCTAAAGGTGATAAAACAATTTCTGTTTTAGTTGAAACTTATGTAATGGATAAAAAATATGGTAAGAGAGCTATGTATTCTAAGAAATATGCAGCTCACGACGAACGTAACGAAGCTAAAGAGGGCGATACCGTACGAATTGTGGAAACTAGACCACTATCTAAGACTAAACATTATCGTTTAGCAGAAATCGTAGAAAAGGCAGTTATTTTATAACTAGCTGGAAGGAGGATTAATTTATGATTCAACAAGAAAGCCGTTTAAAAGTAGCTGACAATTCTGGGGCTCGTGAACTTTTAGTTATGAGAGTGCTTGGTGGCAGCAAAGTTAAAACTGGTAATATTGGTGATATAATTATAGGAACAGTTAAAAAAGCAACTCCTAATGGACCTATTCCAGCAGGTAAGGTTGTTAAAGCTGTTGTTGTTAGAACAAGACGCGGGGTTAGAAGAGAAGATGGTTCTTATATTAAATTTGACGATAATGCATGCATTTTAATCAAAGATGATAAGACTCCATATGGAACTCGTGTGTTTGGACCAGTAGCTCGTGAACTTCGTGATAAAGGTTTCATGAAGATTGCTTCACTAGCTAAGGAAGTATTATAAAATCGTTTGGAGGAGAATATGAGACTTAAACAAGGAGATAAAGTAGTTGTCATTGCCGGTAAGGACAAGGGCAAAGAAGGAAAAATAATTAAAACATTAAGAGCCGATAACAAAGTCATCGTTGAAGGCGTTAATATTGTAAAGAAACATATTAAACCAAACGGTGGAGAATCAGGAAGAATTCAAGAGATGGAAGCACCTCTTGATGCTTCAAATGTTATGGCTATTGATTCAAAGACTAAAAAAAGAACAAGAATCGGATATACAACTGATAAAGATGGCAAAAAAATAAGAGTGTCAAGAAAATCAAATGAAAAGCTTGACTAAAACCTGGAAGGAGGGTATTTATGAACCGCCTAGAAAAAGAGTATAATGAAAAAATAGTGCCTAGCTTAAGAGAAAAATATAACTATAAGAGCGTAATGGCTGTGCCTAAACTTGATAAGATTGTTATCAATATGGGTGTTGGTGATGCGACTAGTAATAGTAAGCTTATTGATGCAGCAGTTGCTGATTTAAAAGCTATTAGTGGTCAACAACCAGTTATTACAAAAGCAAAGAAAGCCGTAGCTGGATTTAAGGTTCGTGAAGGACAAGCTATCGGATGTAAAGTAACTTTGCGTGGAGATAATATGTATAACTTTTTAGATAAATTAATTAGTATTACATTACCTCGCGTTCGTGACTTTAGAGGTATTAGTCCAAAATCATTTGATGGAAGAGGTAACTACACTCTAGGGCTTACTGAACAGTTAATTTTCTCAGAAGTTGATTATGATAAGGTTGTTAAGGTACGTGGTATGGATATCGTATTTGTAACAACTGCAAACACTAATGAAGAAGCATTAGACTTATTAAAAGGTTTCGGTATGCCGTTTAAAAAATAAATATTAGGAGGATTTTATGGCTAAGAAAAGTATGATTGTAAAAGCTAAACGCAAACCTAAGTTTAAAGTGCGCGAATATACTCGCTGCCAAATATGCGGTAGACCACATGCAGTGCTTAAAAAATATGGGATTTGCCGTATTTGTTTTAGAAATTTAGCTTACAAAGGTCAAATACCTGGATTTACAAAATCAAGTTGGTAAGAAGGGAGGATATATTATGGTAGTATCAGATCCAATTGCTGATATGCTTACGAGAATCCGTAATGCAAATCAACTACGTTATAAGGAAGTAGAAGTTCCTGCTTCTAAAATTAAAAAAGAAATTGCCAGAATTTTAAAGGAAGAAGGATATATTGCTAATTATAAAATTAATAAGACTGATAAAGGTGATATGATTACTTTAACTTTAAAATATGGAGATAAAAGAGAACGCGTTATTACTGGTCTTAAAAGGATTTCAAAACCAGGATTACGTGTGTACGCCCAAGCTAACGAGATTCCTAAAGTTTTAAACGGACTTGGAATCGCAATCGTATCAACATCTAAGGGTGTTATGACAGGAAGAGATGCTAAAGCTAAATCATTAGGTGGCGAAGTTTTAGCATACGTATGGTAGAAAGGATGCGGAAAGTAAATGAGTCGTATAGGAAACAGAATACTTTCAATACCGGCTGGGGTTACAGTAACTACTAATGGTAATATTGTGACTGTTAAAGGTCCAAAAGGTGAACTTTCTACGGAAATTAACAAGAATATTACTGTTAAAATCGATGGAGATAAAATTGAAGTTTCTAGAAAAAATGATAATTTCAAAAATTTCCATGGAACTGCTAACGCCAATATTCAAAATATGATTATTGGAGTAACAGAAGGTTTTGAAAAGAAATTAGAAATGGTTGGTGTTGGATACAGATTTAAAGTATCTGGCAACAAGATCGATATTAGTGCTGGTTATTCTCACCCAATTGTTATAGAAGCACCAGAAGGAATTACTGTGGAATCTCCAAGTAACACAGAACTTTATATTAGAGGTATTGATAAACAATTAGTCGGTGAATTTGCAGCTAATATTAGAAAAATAAGAAAACCTGAACCTTACAAAGGAAAAGGTATTCGTTATACAGACGAGCACGTTATTCGTAAAGATGGTAAGAAAGCTGCTTAGTTTTAGGTAAAGGAGAAGAGATTATGATAAAAAAAGTAAATCGTAATGAAGTGCGTAAGGCTAGACATGAAAGAGTTCGCTCTAAAGTTTCTGGTACTGCTTCAGTTCCAAGACTTAACGTGTTTAGATCTAACAAGAATATTTTCGCACAAATTATCGACGACGTTAAAGGTGAAACTTTAGTAAGTGCTTCTTCAATTGATAAAGAACTATCATTAGAAAATGGTGGAAATGTAGACGCCGCTGCTCGCGTCGGAGAATTATTAGCTAAAAGAGCTAAAAAAGCAAATATTACAAATGTAGTATTCGATAGAGGCGGATACTTATATCATGGACGTGTAAAAGCTTTAGCAGAAGCTGCACGTGAGAATGGATTAAAATTCTAGAGGAGGAAGAAACGTGGAAAATAAAAGAAGAGAAGCTCGTCCTAAAATCTTTGACGAAGAAGTTATTAATATTGCCCGCGTTACTAAGGTAACTAAAGGTGGTCGTCAATTACGTTTTGCTGCCACTGCTGTTGTTGGTGACAGAAAAGGTAGAGTCGGAATTGGCTCAGGTAAAGCTGCCGAAGTACCTGCAGCTATTAAAAAGGCAGTTGCAGCTGCAACTAAAAATGTTGTAAGAATTCCAATTGTCGATGAAAGTACTATTCCTCACGAAACTTATGGAACTAGAGGCGCTAGTAAAATTTTATTAAAACCAGCCGCTAAAGGTACTGGAGTTAAAGCAGGTGGTCCTGTTCGTTCAGTATTAGAGCTTGCTGGAGTTAAAGACATTTTAACTAAATCACTTGGTTCAAGTACAAAAATTAATATGGCATATGCAACTTTAAATGCATTAACATCACAAAGAACTGCTGAACATATTGCAAAATTACGTGGTAAGAAAGTTGAGGAGTTATAAGATGAAGTTACATACATTAAAACCTAATGAAGGTGCTATTAAAAACCGTAAGAGAGTTGGTCGTGGCCAAGGTAGCGGTACTGGAAAAACTTCAGGACGTGGTGAAAAAGGTCAAAACGCTCGTAGTGGTGGAGGCGTTAGAGTAGGTTTTGAAGGTGGACAAACTCCACTTTTCAGAAGACTTCCAAAGAGAGGTTTCTCTAATGCTTTGTTTAAAAAGGAATATGCTATTATTAATTTAGATGATTTAAATAAATTTGAAGATGGCGCTGAAGTAAGTCTTGAAGTTTTAAGAAATATGGGAATAGTTAAAAAGTCTAAAGATGGGCTTAAAGTTTTAGGAAATGGTACTTTAGAGAAAAAATTAAATGTTAAAGCAAATAAATTTTCTGCTTCTGCTAAAGAACAAATAGAAAAATTAGGTGGAAAAGCAGAGGTGATCTAATTTGTTTGCAAATTTTAAGCAAATTTTTGATCCTGTCAACAAGGATTTAAGAAAGAAGATATATTTTACTTTATTTTGTTTATTTGTATTTAAACTTGGAACGGCAATTGTCGTACCTGGGGTAAATGCAGATTTAAATGTCGGCTTTCTCGAACTGCTTAATATTATGGGCGGGGGAGCTATGCAGAACTTTTCAATTTTTGCACTAGGTGTGATGCCTTATATTACAGCGCAAATTATTATGCAACTTTTACAAATGGATATTGTTCCTTATTTTTCAGAGTTAGCTAAGCAAGGTCAAACAGGAAGAAATCAACTTAACAAGATTACACGTATTTTGGGTATTGCAATGGCGTTTATTCAAGGATATATGTTTTCATTTGCATTTATTCAAAATGGAACGGTTACAGAGTATTTAAGTGCGGCTTTAGTTATGACAGCCGGTACTTCATTTCTTTTATGGATAGGTGACCAGATAACTAAAAAAGGTCTTGGTAATGGTATTTCAATGATTATTATGGCTGGTATTTTAGCTAGTATTCCAAATATGTTTGGACAAGCTTTTGATGGACTTATAAATGGTAATGATCAAATGGCTTTAGGTATTTTGTATTTTGCAATATTTGTAATTATGTATTTTGTAATTGCTTTTGCAATTTTATATGTACAACTTGCTGAGAGACGTATTCCTATTCAATATGCGAATAAAACGAATAATGTATATGGAAGTAAAAAGAGTTATTTACCATTTAAAATTAATCCAGCAGGAGTTGCTCCAGTTATCTTTGCTTCTGCACTAATATCTGTTCCTGCTTTGATTGCGCAATTTACTAAAAATGAGGATATGATGCTTTTTGTAAATAAATGGCTTAGTTTGACATCTGTTACAGGAATGCTTTTATTCTTGGTGTTTATTATCGGCTTTACATATTTCTATATGTATGTCGTTATTAAACCAAAAGAAATGAGTGAAGATTTACAGAAGTCTGGTGGATATATTCCGGGAATTAGACCTGGAGAAGAAACTATTACTTATGTTCGTAAGGTTTTAAATAGAATTACTGTTGTTGGTTCAATCTTTTTAGCAGTAATTTCAGCTTTACCTTATATTTTCCAAAGATTCTTTCCAAGTTTACCAACGACGGTTTCACTCGGTGGTACGGGTTTAATTATCGTTGTTGGAGTTATCTTAGAAAGTTATAAACAACTTGAGAGTGGCCTTATTAGTCACAGTTACCGGATTAGGGGAAGAAAATAGATGAATATTGTCTTTATTGCTCCCCCTGCAGCTGGTAAAGGTGCACAATCTGGGATGATAAGTAAGGAGTATAATATTCCACACGTTTCAATCGGCGATTTACTTCGAAACGTCGATGATGATGTAATTAGAAAACAGCTTTCACTTGGTGAGTTTGTCGATAATGATGTTATTGAAAAGTTATTAACGGAAAGACTTTCAAAAGATGACTGTAAGAATGGTTATGTTTTAGATGGTTTTCCTAGAAATAATTCACAAATAGAAATATACGAAAGAATAAAAAATATTTCTAATAATAAGAATAATGTAGTTATTGTTTTAGATATTCCGAGAGAGGTTGGCGAGAGACGTATTTGTGGAAGATTTGTTTGTCCAAAATGCGGAAGTGTTTATAATGAACTTATTTCGGAAAGTAAGCCAAAGGTTGATGGCATTTGTGATAAATGTGGAAAAAATTTGGCTAAAAGAAAAGACGATAACAAAGAGACTTATGATAAGAGATATGATACTTATTTGAAAGAAACTGCTCCACTTATTGATTATTTTAATAAAAACGGAACAGTTTATCATATCGATAGTTCAAAAAGTGTTTTAGATACTTTTAACGATATTTCAAAAGTTATAGGAGGCTTTAATGATAGGTATTAAAAGTCCGAGAGAAATCGAGTTAATGAGAAGGGCAGGAGAGATTACTGGTAAAACTTTAAAGTATTTAGCAACTAAAGTTAAACCAGGAATTACAACAGGTGAGCTCGATAAATTAGCTGAAGAATTCGTACTTAAAGAAGGTGCGACACCAGAGTGTAAGGGTTTTGAAGGTTTCCCAGCGGCAATTTGTATATCAGTTAATGACGAAGTTGTCCATGGTATTCCAGGTCCACGAAAGTTAAAAGAGGGCGATATAGTCAAACTTGATTTTGTGGCAAACTATAAGGGATATCAAGGTGATTCAGCGATAACTGTACCAGTTGGGAAAATCGATGATAAGAAAAAGTATTTAATTGAGCATACTGAAAAAGCTTTGTATAAAGGTTTAGAAGCTATTCATGATGGTTGTCATGTTGGTGATATCGGTTATGCGATTCAAAAATATGCGGAAGAACACGGTTTAGGTGTTGTTCGTGAACTGGTGGGACATGGTATCGGAACACAGATGCATGAGGATCCTGATGTTCCTAATTATGGGACACGTCATACAGGTCCAGTTTTAAAGGAAGGTATGGTTATAGCAGTTGAGCCTATGCTTAATCTAGGAACTCGCAATGTTTATATATTAGATGATGGCTGGACAATTATTACTGCAGATGGCAAACCTTCAGCTCATTTTGAACATACAGTATTAGTTACGAAAGATGGGTATGAGATTTTAACTAGGAGGTGATATAATGGCAAAAGAAGATGTCATTGAAACAGAGGGTCAAGTTGTTGAAATTCTCCCGGGTAGAGAATTTAAAGTTAGACTCGAAAACGATCACGTTATAAAAGCTCGCATTTCTGGTAAAATGCACATTCATCACATACGTATTTTACTAGGTGACAAAGTGAAAGTTGAGTTATCACCTTATGATTTAACATGCGGGCGTATAACCTATAGAGTAACAAGGTAGGAGGAAAGAGATATGAAAGTAAGACCATCAGTCAAAAAGATTTGTGATAAATGTAAGATTATCAGACGTAATGGGAAAGTGCTAGTTATTTGTGAAAATCCTAAGCACAAACAAAGACAAGGTTAATATAGGAGGTGTTTTATGGCACGTATTAAAGGTGTAAATATACCTGATAATAAGAGAATTGAAATTGCTCTTACATATGTTTATGGTATTGGTAGAAGTTTATCTAACAAGATTTTAGCTGATGCTAAGGTTGATATTAATAAAAAAGCTGGCGATTTAACTAGTGAAGAGTTAGTTCGCATTCGTGATGAAGTAAATAAATATGCAACTGAAGGTGATTTACGTCGTGAAGTTAATATGAATATTAAGACTAAGATGGAAATCAATTGTTATCAAGGACTTCGTCATAAGAAAGGCTTACCAGTTAGAGGACAAAGAACTAATAGAAATGCACGTACTCGTAAGGGTAAACCAAAGACAATAGCTAATAAGAAGAAATAATTAAAGGAGGATTTTTATGGCTTATAAAGCAAGAAAACGTAAAGTTAAAAAGAATGTTCCCGAAGGTAAAGCTTTTATTCATTCAACTTTTAACAATACTATCGTTACTTTAACTGATAAAGATGGTAATGCGATTAGTTGGGCTTCAGCTGGAACTTTGGGATTTAAAGGTAGTAAAAAGTCAACTCCATTCGCTGCTGGTATGGCGGCCGAAGCAGCTGGTAAAGCTGCAGCTGAAATGGGAATGAAGAAAGTTGAAGTTTACGCTAAAGGATTAGGTTCTGGTCGTGAAACTGCTATTCGTTCATTACAAACAGCTGGCCTAGAAATTACTTCAATTTCTGATATAACACCTATGCCACATAATGGATGTCGTCCACCAAAACGACCTCGTGGATAAAAGGAAAGGAGTTCTTTATGAATTTTGAAAAACCTGATTATAAAATAACTGAATATGTCGAAGATAGTCATTTCGGTAAGTTTGAATTAGAACCTTTGGAAAGAGGTTTTGGTATTACAATTGGTAATGCACTTAGAAGAGTTATGCTTTCTTCTATGCCTGGATCTGCAATTGTTGCAGTAAGAATTGATGGGGTTATGCATGAATTCCAAACAATTGAAGGCGTTATTGAAGATGTAACAGCAATTATTCTTAATTTAAAAGGTGTTGTTTTAAAGAACAGCACGAATGAAATAAAGACTGCTCATTTATCAGTAAGTGAAGAACGTGAAGTTACTGCAGCTGATATAGTATGTGATGAAGGTGTTGAGGTAATTAACAAGGATCAAGTTATTGCAACTTTAGCTAAAGGTGGCAAGCTTAATATGGACTTTGTAATTGCCAACGGTAGAGGTGCTTCACTTTCTTCTGATAACAAGAAATATATTAAGGATTTACCATTAGGATATATTCCAATTGATGCACTTTATTCACCAATTGAAAGAATTAGTTATTATGTCGATAATGCGCGTGTTGGTCAAGATGCTTCTTATGATAAGTTAATCATGGAAGTTCAGACTAATGGTTCAATTAGACCAGAGGAAGCTATGGCTTTGGGTGCGAAAATATTAATTGAACACCTTAATATTATTACTAATTTAAGCGAAATTGCGGATATTACAGGTATTATGAATGCCAAACAAGAAGATAGTAAGCTTAAGAAGTTAGAAACTTCTATTGATGATTTAGATTTCTCTGTAAGAGCTTATAATTGCTTAAAGAGAGCTAATATTAATACTTTAGGAGATTTGACTGAAAAGACTGAAACAGAAATGATGAAAATCCGTAATTTAGGTAAAAAGTCTCTAAAAGAAGTAATGGATAAAATTAAAGATATGGGACTTAAATTCCGTGATGAGGATTAATAGTTAGGAGGATTTTATGGCTTATAGAAAATTAGGACGTGACAATAAGCACCGCAGAAGTATGCTTGCCAATCTAACTAAAGATGTCATCAATAACGAAAGAATTATTACTACTGAAACTAGAGCTAAGGAAGTACGTAAGTTTGTCGATAAGATGATTACTTATGGAAAAGATGGTTCACTTGTAGCGAGAAGAAAGGCTTTGGCTTTCCTTCATAATGACAAAGCTACAGTTTCTAAGGTTTTTGATGATTTAGCTAAAAGATATGAAAATAGAAATGGCGGATATACAAGAATCTTAAAATTAGAGGAACGTCGTGGCGACGATGCGCTTAGAGTCGTTTTAGAATTAGTAAAGGAAGATACTAAAGAAGAAAAATAGTATCTTTTTTTTATGTTTTTGTGGTAATATATCTATAATGGAGGAAATAATATGATTGAAAAAAGTGAAGCATATGAGGTTTTGGTAAATAAGTTAAATAGTATGGGACCGATAAAGAAGATTATAAATAATCCAGTTCTTATCGATATGATTTTAAGTTATAATGGTGATAGACATTTTACGCAAGTTTTTTTTACGAAAATAAGTGATGAACTTGTAAATGGTAATTTAACTGATGATGATATGAAATTTCTTAGAAGTAGTTATTTAATTAGAAGAATGATTAATTTAGATGAATGTGTGTTTGAGACTAAAGGCAGAGGGCTTTATAAAAATGAACTTGGAGATAAGATAGGTTATTTACCATATATTCAAGATGAAGAGACTTTAATTAATAGTCTGACATCACGGGAGATGGCTAAAGTACTTTTTGATGATAGAGATAATGAACGAGCTAATGTTATTAGATATAAGGTTAATACGATGTATGATGATTTACCTAGAAAAGTACAATTATCAATTGTTTCAGAAGCTCTTTTACATGGAAAAGGTGAAATTGCCGATGAGTTAATTAAAAGAGTAAATGATGAAAAATCCAGAAGTTTATAGTTTTGTATCAATTTGACACATTTGATATTTTGTGATAATATACACCCTTGTCAAGGGGTGATTTTATGTCTTTAGAGGAAATTAAAGCTTATAATGGCTTGCTTTCAAAAGCTGCTAATATTCAAGAAGTTTTTAGTATAATTGATAAGATTGATAATGAATTTGATTTAGTACTTATTGCTAAGTCATTATTAAATGATATAGCAATTTTAAAAGTAATTGATGATTCTTCTAAAGAAATTTCATTACTTAATGTTAAAATTAGATGTATTTTTAAAAGAATAGATGAACTTAAAGAGAAAAATGATGATAAAGGGACGGTAAATTTACTATTTGCTACTTCTAATGCGGGTAATGTTTATGCCCTAGATGACGTTAAATCAATTGATTTAAGTTATTATTCAGAAATAGAAGAATGTTTGAACGATATAAGAAATGGTGCGGAATTAAAGACCTTTTCAAGTACAGATAAACGTAAAAAAAATATTTTGTCTTATAAAAAAGGCAATGGGAAACAAGTTAGAGTTTATGCAATTAAGGTGTCTGGTAATTATATTTGTGTGTTTGGGGTGGCAGTAAAGAAAGATAACTGGAGTAAAAAGATGTCGACAATGCTTGATTCCAGATTTGCACTTGTTTTTGATGAAGTTCATGAATTTAAAAAGATGATAGAAGCTGAGGATGAGAGTTTTATAGAAAAAAATAAGAAAAATTATAGTGACATTCAAGAAATTTTAACTAGAAATGAGAAAAATCCTTGTTTTGATGCATGTAAGAATTATTTGATTTCATATAGTAATAATTATACGACGAGAATGATTTCGGAAGATAAGTTATACGATTTGTTAGATGAGCTTGACTTACGTGAGCTTTGTGAAATAAGTAAATTAGTTTCAGATTTTGAAATACCTGATTTTATTAAGAATATAATTCAAGATAAAATTAAAGATTCTTATTTGAATGGTTATGGTGCTTCAATCGACAACAAGGTTAAAATGATTAGTAAGAAGGGATAAAATGGATTTTTTAAATAGTTTTTATTTAGTAATTAACAATTTAAAGATATATTATCATATTATAGTAACTAAGAGAATGTTAGGTTAAGTAAACGGTTTTGTTTACTTTTTTTCTTCTTTGATATATAATGATTTAAAAAGTGAGTTGATGGATGATGAAGGCAGTTATTACAGGTGCGAGTAGTGGTCTTGGAGCTGATATGGCTAGAGTTTTAATAAATGAAGGGTATGAGGTTATTTTAGTGGCTAGAAGAAAAACAAAACTTGAAAAGCTTCAAAAAGAGCTTGGTGATAAAGCTAGTTATATTGTAATGGATATTTCCAGTACTTATAATTGTATGGAACTTTATAATAGTTTAAAAAAGGAAGATATTGGTATTTTAATAAACTGTGCTGGATTTGGTCTGTATGGCGATTTTGCAGATTCTAATATGGATAAAGAACTCGATATGATTGATTTAAATGTTAAAAGTGTACAGACACTGACAAAACTATTTTTAAAAGATTTTGTAAAGAAAGATAGAGGATATATTTTAAATGTTGCTTCAATGGCTGGATTTATGCCAGGACCAAGGATGGCAACTTATTATGCAAGTAAAGCGTATGTTCTTAGTTTTACAGAGGCTATATACGAAGAACTTAGGGAAAATGGTAGTAATGTTTCGATAAGTTGTTTATGCCCAGGACCAGTAGATACTAATTTTAATAAGATTGCAAAGGTTTCATTTGGGATTAAAGGGTTAAATAGTATGGATGTAGCTAAGTATGCAATAAAGAAAATGTTCAATGAAAAATTAATTATTATTCCGTCATTTCAAATGAAAGTGGTTCATGTTTTAGTTAAATTTTTACCAGTTAAATTAGTCATGAAATTTGTTTATAATTTTCAAAAGAGTAAATCTTAAGTGATTTATTTTTTTTAAACAAATATGATATAATTAGGGAAGTGATGTATTATGAAAAAAATGTTAGATTATGAAGAGATGCAGGATCTTTTAAGTTCTTTAGATAAAGATATAATTGTTAAACATGAACCGATTGGTTTTACTAATTTTGGGATGCCAATTGACCATTATAGTTATGGTCATGGTGATTATCATTTGATTATTACAGGTGGGACACATTCGTCTGAACTAATTACAAATATTTTTGTAATTCGGTTTATGGAAAAGCTTTCTAATAAAGAGATATTTATCGACCCTAATGTTTATACTATAGATTTTATTCCATTTGTGAATCCTGAGGGTACGGTAATAGTTACATCAGCTATTAGAAGTTTGATTAAGCGAAATATTTCTTGTGATGCCGAGCAGACCTACCTTCTTACTTTTTATAGAAATAGTAGGATTGAGGGTATTTATTACGATAAAGACGAGAATCATGATATAAAGCTTGAGCAGTGGATGTTTAGGTATGCGACTCCAGAGTGTATTGATGATAAATATTTAGAACTTAAAAATTATTTAAGAGGACTATTTAAAGAAAATGATTTGCCTAGAGGATGTATGATTAATTGGTCTAGTAATGGTAGGGGTGTTGATTTAAATAGTAATTTAAAAGAAAGTTCTTTTATAGAGAGAGTAAAATCTGGGGAAAAGATTTATGCCCATAATCATTTGAGTAATATTAGGAGAGATAAGCTTGGACCACTTGGATGTCCTTATTATGATAGACCGGGAGAGGTTGAGAGAGAAAATAAAGCTTTATTAGAGTTTTATGAAAAGATAAATAAAGAACATAAATTAATCGGTTCAATGATATATCATAGTTGCGGAGATATTGTTACTTATTTAGATGATTTAACTTTGAAAAATCCATTTGTAGATAATTATAGTGAAGATAATACGATGGCTAATAGGAAGATTGCTTTAAAATACGCGGATGTAACAGGTTATAAACTTGATCCAAAAGAAATTTATACGACAGTTGATTCGTATATTAAAACTTTTTATCCAGTTACTTTACTTATTGAACTTGGTAGTGTGACGGCAACGCCGCTTTCACAGTTTATGGATTTAGACATACCAGGAAGTGGGGAAGGGTTCAAACATGTTTATCCTAAGATAATTGAAAGTAATACTAAAGCTATATTAAATGTATTACCTTTGATGGTTTTAAATTATGATGAGAGAAGTTGATGTTTAGTTGGACTATTTAATGCTTGTAAATAAGGAAAATCCATTTACTCGGGAAATTAATAATAATGACTTAGTTTTATTTAGTAAAAGTCTTTATGAAAAGTCCCGGCAGATATATATCGAGAAGAGATGTGCTTTATATTTGAGACGAATGCTTAACGATGTGAATGAATATAGTTTAAAACATGGATATAATGAAGTTGTTTTAGATGAAGGCTTTAGGACAAGAGAGTATCAGATGGAGATAATGGGTTATTATAAAGAAGCTGAGGGCGCACAAAAAGCGGAGGCTAGAGTGGCTCCGGCTGATGCATCTGAACATCGAACTGGTCTTGGAGTTGATTTTTCACTAATTATAAACGCACCTAGGTCACTTAGAGAAAATGCCGACGATCATTTATATCACTATTTAGGTAATGATAGGTGGTATAAGGTGGACCCGGAAGAAGATGATCCAGAGATGAAATGGCTTCGGGAAAATTCTTATAAATATGGTTTTATATTAAGGTATCCTAAGGGCAAAGAAGAGATTTTGGGTTATATGATGGAGCCTTGGCATTTTAGATTTGTAGGAAGTCCAGAGGTAGCTAAAGAGATATTCGATAAAGGTTTAACTCTGGAAGAGTATGTTAATTCAAAGGTTAAAAAGTTAGAGAGGAAATTTTAAATGGATAGTGAACTTATTAAAAATAATAAGCAATTATTAATTGTGAATATTGCGAAAGATGATATTTCAATGGATATTTACGAGGATGGTGAACTTGTTAGAAAAGTTCCAGATGTTTGGATTGGTCAAACAGGATGTATAGATGTCGATAAAATAATCGATTTTGATTTAAAGACTCCACTTGGCTTTTATAATTTAGGTGTGGGATTTGGAATGAGAGATATGGATATAGATTATCCTTATATTAAGGTTCAAGATAATGATTATTGGGTAGATGATTATAAGTCTTATCATTATAATTATCTAGTAAGAATTGGTGAAGATATTCCAAATTTTGGTTATCATTATATTGTCAGAGAAGATAAGAAGAGTTTTGATTCAGCTGAACATTTGAAAGATTATGAAATGCAATATGAGTATGCGGTATTTATCGAATTTAATAGTGATAATCAAATAGATGAAAATGGTACTGGAAATAATAAAGGTTCAGCTATATTTTTGCACTGCCACGGAACAAAAGGTTATACTGGAGGATGCGTAGCTGTAAATAGAGAAGATATGGAATTTATTATGAAGCTTTTAAAGAGAGATAAAAATCCAAAAATACTAATTAGAGAAATTTAATTAGTTTTTTTTGACATTATTTTTATTGTTATTTTGGTAAAATAAATTTTACGTAAAGTTTATATATTACAATTGCATGTTATTGCCATTTGGTGTTATAATCGAGATAAGATAGGAGTGAAATATTTATGAGACAAAGATTTAATACAAGACAAAGGAATTATATAATCTTAGGTCTTTGTTCAATACTTTTAGTAATGGCCGCTGGCTATGCGGCCAATAATGTCAACTTAAGAGGGGGGACAAATTTTAAAATGTGAAAAAGTCACAAAAAAACACCCATTATTTATTAA
>CALVRJ010000024.1 GCA_944358545.1 uncultured Bacilli bacterium
TGCCCGAGCAAGAAGTAATAAACTTTAAAGTCGAAGGAGCAACATCAAAAGAGAAATTACCAGCAGGAAGTAGTAAAAATATCGATGTTACTATGGAATATACCGGAAATAATCCAGAAGATGTAGGAAGTGTGGAAGCCGATGTTAATTTAGATTATGTTCAAGATGGTCGTCCTACTGAATTTCCAGATGCCGATAGTCCAGAAGAAGATAATTTAAGAATAAAAGATATTATCTTAACTCCAGATGAAACAAGTGTGAAAGCAGAAATAGATGCAGAAGGTGCGATAAAATATTATTATTCTATAGATAATAATACATGGTATGAAAGCACAGAAAATATATACAATATATATCATTTAAAACCAAATACAACATATACAATGTATGTAAAAGCTGAAGGAGAAAATGGAAAAGTAGTCTATAGTAGTAAACCATTTACAACTTTAGATAATACATCTCCTAAAGTAAATATAAATATAGACGATAATGTCAAAGGAGACAATGGATGGTATAAAGGTCTTTCATTAAATACCGAAGTAACAGATAATGATAAAGTAAAAGAAGTATTATATTGTGTAGGACAAGACTGCACGCCTAATAAATCACTTACTTTAGAAAACAATAAAGCAACGATAACATTAGAAAGTAATAAAAACTCACAAGAGTTATGTATAAAGGCAACTGATATGGTCGGAAACACTACAAATAAATGTAGTAGTGAATATAAAGTAGATGTGGAAATACCAACTTTATCAAATATGAATATTGAAACCAAAGATGATGTGATGGAAGTAACCTTAGAAGCTACAGATAATGAAAGTGGACTATATAAATATTACTTCAGTAAAGATGGCGGGAAGACATATATCGAAAGTGATAATCCAAATTATACATTCACAGGCTTAGATGAAGGCGATTATTTAGTAACAGCATATGTAAAAGATACAGCTGGAAATGAAAGTGAAATAAAAGCTCAGTCAACAGCTATCAGATATACCTCATATTGTAAGAAAAACAATATTGACGATTTTGGTGATTGTTTAATTGCAACTGAAGCCCAAAATCCAAATATAGCAGAAGCAAAGGCAACTATTGAAGCCAAAGGTACTCCAAATTTTACAAAAACAAGTCCAAGTATACTTTATTCTGAGATTCATGATAGTAATACATCTACAATGAATGATTCTGTTTTTTGGAAAGTTTCTACATCATATTCGTTTAATTCTGAAACAGGAATGTATAGTTTAATTAATCCTTCTTTTATTGATCCAAAAACTTTAGATTTTAGTAATGGTAAATATTATTATAGATTTTTAAGCCCTGATGTTAATATGTCAAGTCAAGATACACTTTTAAAAATTGTTGATTTAGATATTACTAAAGATGAGGTAACAAGTGCGGATATTTATAAAGCAACTGTTTATCGTTATAATAGCAAAATAAATAGTTATAATAATTCTGAGACAGGAATGTATATGTCATATGATAACAGTGGTAATTCGTACTATTACCGAGGTTCAGTATCTAGTAATTATGTTAAATTTGCTGGATTTTACTGGCGAGTAATCAGAGTAAATGGAGATGGAACTGTAAGACTAATATATGATGGAACCAAACCACATGCAAACGGTGATGTAAGTAGTGATAGGATTGTTGGTAAAAGTCAATATAATGTTTATAATAGTGATAATGGTGATGTCGGATATATGTATGGTGACAAAAGTAAAAATAATATACAAGAATCTGATTATATTATGTTGCGGACGGATTTTAGTGCAACTACAAGTTATTCTTTTGGTAGTAGTTATACATATGATTTTTCGACAAATAATTTTAAGCTTTCTGGCACAATTGTTAAAGCAACTGTGACAGAATATGGTAACAAGTATAATGATAGTCATTATTATACTTGTCGGCTTGTAAATGAAAATAATGGTTGTGAAACTTTATTGAAAGTTGATAGTTATGCAGGGCCACAGTCATTATATGTCAAAAATATTACAAACGCATCGACTTCGTATGAAAGGGCTCATAAAAATATTAATAGCAGTAGTATAAAGAAATATGTTGATAATTGGTATGAAAATAATTTAATAAATTATACAAATAAATTATCAAAAGGAGCATACTTTTGCAATAATCGAAAACCTTTTACAGTTACTAGTGGTAATTATACAAATAAAGGTTATGGTTTAAATCCAACTATCTATGCATATGGTAGATTTGTTGGGTGGAACAATACAAAAAAGACACCTACATTAATGTGTCCCGAAAAAAATGATACATTTACTGTTTCAAGTGAAATAGGAAATAATATTTTAACGTATCCTATTGCTTTAATTACAGCTGATGAAGCGGCAATGGCAGGTAATAGTACCGGTTCAAGAAATCAATTATCTTATTTATATGTGGGAGATTCTTACTGGACTATGACACCAGGGCTTTATAGCGAATGGGGTTATGCTTTAAATCATGTTGTATCGCCTAATGGAAATGATATGTCTTGGAGAGAAGATGTCCATGGGTCACGAGGGGTTAAACCCGTAATCAATATTGATTCAAGTAAAATAACCTTTTCAGGAAATGGGACAATGCAAGATCCATATGTTTTATCATAGATTTTTAGTCATCAAAAAAAGAAATTCTTTTTAAAGTTTTTCTTTTTTATTAATTTATAGGGTGTAAAATTTTTTAAAAGTATCTTGTAATATTTAAATTAGTATTATATAATTTAAGTATATAGTAACATAAATGATTTATAATATTTTTAGATAACTATATAAAATAGGAAGGGACTTTGTTTTATGAAAAAAAAGAATAAAAAAATATTATTTTTACTTATAGGATTAGTTATTGTTTTAATAATTGTTGTAGTTGTTACTCTATTACTTAATCCAAAAGAAGAAGAAAAACAAATAAAAATTGTCGATAGTAAAGAAGCTGAAAAATTATATCAAGAGTCTGACAATAAATGTACTGATGTAACAAGTGAGGAAGATAGTTTAATTCTTTATTTAGTGTTTGGTCAGTTAGATAAAGATGATATGCTTAAAGATAATATAAGCTATAGTGAGTTTGTCAATGAGGCTGAAAAGGTTTTAAAAACCGATGATGTTCCAACGGAAATAAATAATTATTTATATGATGGTTATAGTTATACTTTAAATAACGATACAATAACTAGAGAAAAAAGTGACTGCACGGAAAGATATGTTTCTAAAATATATGGATATAGTAATGATGAAAATACTTTAGATTTATATATAGCTTCTGCTTATATTAAAGATGGTAAAGTTTATAATTTCGATAATGTTGAAATAGGGGATTACAGTAAAAAAACTATAAATAAGACTTTAGATAGTGGAACTATTAAGGTATATCATTATACTAAAAATAATGGAAATTATATTTTAGATAGTATTAAGGATTAAAAAAATACGGAATTTTTAAACCGTATTTTTTATATTGGTTTTATCACCTTGATAAATATTCCTTTGAACCATTTCTTTATCAATATCATTTAAAACGTTTATTTTTTTAGGTAGCCAAAGGGGAGCAATTAGTTCTTCTTCCATTGGGTCACCGGTTAATCTTTGAATTACTATTTTAGGTTTTAAATATTCAAGTTGTTCGCAAACGATGTCAACGTATTCTTTTTCCGTTAGTAGATGAAATGGTTTTTGTTTATATAATTTTTCTAAAGGGGTATTCTTTAAAACTGATAACATATGAATTTTAATGCCATCTATATTTAAGTCGTTTAAATATTTAACTGTTTCTATCATCATGTCTTTAGTTTCATATGGTAAGCCATTTATAATATGGACAACGGTAAATATTTTTCTTTCTTGAAGTTTTTTAACCATATCTTCAAAACATTTTAAATCGTGGCAGCGGTTAATTAAAATTGATGTTTTTTCGTGAATTGTTTGAAGTCCTAATTCAACGGTTAAAAAAGTCCTTTTATTTAAGTCTTCTAAATAGTCTAGACATTCATTTGTTATACAGTCTGGTCTGGTAGCGATTGCTAGGCCAACGACGTTTGGTTGTTTTAGAATTGGTTCATATTTGGCCTTTAATTCAGAAACTGGGGCATAGGTGTTAGTCCTTGCTTGAAAATATCCTATATATTTACTATTAGGCCATTTTCTATCCATGACTTTTTTTATGCTGTTGAACTGCGTTATAAGATCTTCTTCGGGGTTACCTCCATATTCACCACTTCCTGATTTTGAACAATAAATACAACCTGTGGTTGATTTTGTGCCATCGATATTAGGGCAAGTAAAACCACCGTTTAAACTTATTTTACATACTTTTGTTCCAAATTTATGTTTAAAAAAATAATCTAATGTATGGTATCTTTTATTTGTATTTGAATAAGGAAAGTTCATTTAAATCACCAATTTCTATTATAGCAAAAGTTTTTGAATTTGTGAAAAAATAATGAAAATGTGTTAATTTTTGTAAATTTCCTTTATATTATAAGGTTTTTTTGGTATAATGACACTGGGAGGTAAAAAATATGAAAGGAAAAATACTTAAGGTAATTGGGATATCATTTTTAGTGTTTGTCGTTCTTAGTTGGATTATTCCAGTTGGTACTTATTCTAATGGAAGTTTAACGACTAATGACGTTGACCCAGTGGGACTTATCGATTTATTCACCCAACCAGTTATTTCATTTGCAAATTTTGCAATATATGGTGCCGTATTTGCTGCTATTGGTGGATTTTACGGCGTTATGGAAAAGACCGGTGCTTTAGATAAAGTAACAGATTGGTTAAAAATTAGATTTGAGAAGAAAGGAAAATTATTCTTAGCTTTAACAGTAGTTTTCTTTGCTGTTTTATCTTCAGTTACAGGTTTAATTTTACCATTATTTTTACTTGTTCCATTATTTGCTGCTGCATTATTCAAGATGGACTATGATAAAGTAACTGTACTTGCATCAACTGTTGGTGCGTTACTTGTTGGTTCAATCGGTTCTACTTTAGGATTTAATATTTCTGGTTATACAAAGAATATGTTATATCTTGAAGATATGTTCAGTGAAATGTGGGCCAAGGTGATTTTACTTGTACTTCTTGTAGCTGGTTTAATATTAGTTGTTTTATTAGGAAGCAAGAAGAGACATGAGACAGTAGAATTAGCTACGGAAAGTGCTAGTTTAGCAGTTAAGTCTGATGTCAAAGAAGTTAGTAAAAAAGAAGAAAAAGTTGAAAATGTGGAAGCTAAGCCTACTAAAAAAACAGCTAAAGCGGAAACGAAAACTTCTGCTAAAAAGACGGAAAAGGCAACTGTTGAAACTAAAGCGGCAACTAAGAAAGCAACTAGTAAAACTACAAAAACAACAAAGAAAACTACTTCAAAAACAACGACAACTCGTGGTCGTAAACCTGGAAGAAAAACTAATACAAAAGGTTTAGCTATTGCTCACGATGTTAAGAAAATTCCAAATGAAAAACAAGTTAGTGGAATTCCATTCGTAGTTATTTTAATATTAACTATGATAGTTGCTGTTTTAGGTATGTATGATTGGAGTAATTCATTTGGTATAAGTGTATTTACTGATTTATACAATAATATAATGAACATCAAAATTGGTGATTTTCCAATATTTGAACATCTATTCAGTGGTTCAAGTGAATTTGGTAGATGGACAAATTATGATTTTGTTGCTTTAGTTATATTTGCATCTATGCTTATTGCTTGGCTTTATAGACTTAAAGTTAACGAATATATTGAATCATTTATCGATGGTGTTAAAAAATGGATTCCAACTGCAGCTTATGTAATTTTAGCATTTGTCGTATGTACTGTTGTATTACAACAAATTTCTGCACAAACAGGAACTATGGTTGATACAATAAATTCTAAGATTTTCGAATTATCTGATGGATTTAATGTAATATTCACTGGTGCGGCTAGTCTTATCGGAAGTTTCTGCTTTAATGATTTATATTATTTACTTTACGATATGTATGCATTTATCGGTGGATATGATGCAACAATACTTCCAATTGCTGGTTTACTTGTCCAAGCAGTTTATGGAGTTGCTATGTTAATATTCCCAACAAGTGTAGTTCTAATTGCTGGTTTAAGTTTATTCAATGTATCTTATAAACAGTGGATGAAATACATTTGGAAGTTTGCCTTAATTGCATTCTTACTTGTATTACTTGTTTGTGGTATACTTACATTATTATAAGAGAAAGTTTAATTACTTTCTTTTTTATATTTCTGTTGAATTTGGTTATATTAATATTGGTGATTGTTATGAAAAATATTTCAATATGGAGAGATGAAAAGGTTAGTTTTCTAGATTGTTTAAATAATGATATGAATGTCGATGTTTTAATTATTGGCGGTGGAATTACTGGTCTTAGTACGGCCTATTTTCTGAGAGATAAAGGCTTAAGTGTTTGTTTAACCGAGAAAAATTATATTGGTAATGGAGTAACAACAAAGTCAACAGGAAAGATAACTTATTTACAAGATATACTAAAAGATATAGATAATTCGGAATATATCAATTCACAAATATATGCTTGTGATTTAATTAAGAGAGTAATTTTAAAGGAAAAAATAAATTGTGATTATGAGGAAGTTTATCATTATTTATTTAGCGAGGATAAAAATAAACTTAGAAAAATTTATGAAAAGTTACCAACATATTCTATGTGGGAAGATGATAAGTTAAAAGCTAAAAGTGCGGTTTTTAATCCTTTTAGATTTTTAAATGCCTTAAAAGATATTTGTCTTAAAAGTAATATAAAAATATATGAAAATACTGGCATTATCAAAATAGATAAAGATAATATGAAGGCTTACACGAATAACGGGGAAATTAGTTTTAAAAAATGCGTGGTGGCAACTCATTATCCATCTTTAGTAAAGTTTTTATTTTTACCGTTGCATTCTTATTTAGAAAAATCTTATTTAAGTGCACAAAAAGTTAATAGTTATAAAAAGAAATGTGGTATTTCAATTGATAAAGATAGCCGGTCTTTTAGATATTATAAAGATTACTATATTTCTTTAGATGCGGTTAGCGATACAAGTATGAATTTTGATGCTTGTGCTTTTGAAGATAAGAATACAGATTATAGGTGGTCAAATAAAGATATTATGACTGTCGACAATATGCCTTATATTGGAGAAGTAGGGGATAATATTTATATTGGTACTGGTTATAATACTTGGGGAATGACTAATGGTTTTTTAGCTGGAAAGATTATAAGTGACTTAATTTGTAAGAAAGGTAGTAGATATGCTAAACTATTTAATCCTAAAAGAGAGATTAAAGTAAAGAATTATATAAAATTTCCTTTATTTATGGGAATTAGCCTGAAAGCTTTTGTGAAAAGTAAATTATATGTTTCAAAATTTGTTTCAATAAGAGAAATAAATGGGGTTAAATGTTTAGTTTATAAAGATAATAAAGAAAAATTACATATGGTTAAGAAAACATGTCCGCATTTAAAGTGTGGGATTATTTTTAATAAAGCTGAAGAGATATGGGAATGTCCGTGCCATGGTTCGAAATTCGATATCGATGGAAAATGTATCGAAGGACCTAGTAATAAGGATATAAGTTTAAGAAAAATTTAATTTTACGTTTATTTTGTTTTTTGTTATAATACCTCTTAAATGGAGGTATTATATGAAAAATTTTATTAATGAATTTAAAACTTTTGCTTTGAAAGGTAATATGATGGATATGGCTGTCGGAGTAATTATAGGTAGTGCGTTTTCGACGGTTGTAACTTCACTTACGGATAATTTTATAAATCCTATTTTAAATTTAATTACAGGTGGAGCAAGGTATAATTTACAAGATGTGGCGACATTTGCTTCAGCTTTTATTTCTTCTTTGGTTAATTTTTTAATTATGGCTTTTGTTTTGTTCTGTTTGCTTAAAACGATTAATAAGTTAACTTCAATTGGCAGTAAGAAAAAAAGTATTAGTAAGACAAAGAAGTGTAAGTACTGTATGAGCGAGATAGATAAAATGGCTACAAGATGTCCTTATTGTACTTCAAAGTTAGTTATAAAAAAGGCTTAAAAAGAGTGCTTGTTCATTCTTTTTTTTATATTTTATTTGTGATAAAATTATATTGGTGATAGTATGCAACATGAATTTGATTATAAATTAGATGGTGAAGTTTATAAAGTTATTGTAACTAAGAAAAATAATAAAAATACTTATATAAAGGTTAAGGAGGATTTAACGATAAATGTTTCAACTAATTATTTAGCAACGAGGCGTTATATTAAAGGCCTTCTTGATAGTGAGCGTGACTATTTGCGTAAGGTTTTACATAAATTAAAGGTTCGTGCAGAAAAAGAAGCAGAATTCTATTATTTAGGTGAAAAATATGATATAATATGGGTACCATTTAGTAAAGTAGAAGTCGAGGGTACTCGGATTTTTGCTAAGGATGAGCAACAGCTTGAGAAATGGTTAAAGTCAGAAATGAAGAGAGTTTTTATGGAAAGACTTGAATATAATTATAATTTATTTGATGAAGATATTCCATTTCCAAAGCTTAAGATTCGCAATATGAAAACTAGATGGGGCGTTTGTAATAAGCGTGATGATTCAGTGACGCTTAATTCTAAACTTATTAAATATGATATTAAAGAAATCGATTATGTGATTATTCATGAACTTTCACATTTTGTACATTTTGATCATTCAAAAGATTTCTGGAAAACAGTAAGTTATTATATGCCGGATTATAAACAGGCGGTAAAAGTTTTAAATGGATAAGGAGGGTTATTTAGTGAAAAAAATCTTTGTTTTAGGGATGACAATTTTAATTACTGTTTCAATGGCTGTGCCAATGCAGCCACAAGCTAAGGAAAAGACTTTAAATGAATTAGAAGCAGAGGCAAAGGCTAACCGTGATGCGTATAATAAAGCTAAAGAGCAGAAAGAGATGACAGAGCAAGAAAGAAATGAAACAACTAAGCAAAAACAAGAAGTAGAAGCTCAAATTAGTCAAATTCAAAAGGAAGTAGAAGAGACATCTGATAAAATCATTGAACTGAAAAAAGACATTGAAAAAAAAGATGAACAAATGAAAGATATAATGAGTTTTGTTCAGGTAACTGATGGTGAAAATAATTATTTAGAGTATATTTTTGGAGCAACTTCGTTTACTGATTTTATTTATCGAATATCAGTTGCTGAACAACTTGGAAATTATAATGAACAATTAATTAAAGAATATGAATCTGATGTTAAAGAGCTTGATAAGAAGCAGGTGGAACTAAACGAAAAAAATATTGAACTTTCTAAGAAAGAAAATGAACTTAGTCAGTTAGAGGCTAAACTCAATGGAGAAATAGAAATACTTAAAGAAGGAATGATGAGTAAGGATGATGAGTATGAAACTATTACTAGTATGATAAATAATTTTAAAGAGATGAAGGTTTGTAGTGGTAATGATACTTTATCTTCGTGTCAACGTAAGCTTAATCAAAGTATGTCTAGTGGTGGTGCTAATGCAGTTGGAACTCCTGGGGCAAATGGTACATATATGCCTATTAAGCGCGGACAAGTTACAAGTGCTTATGGTAAGCGTGATTTAGATGGTGATGGCTATAAAGAGGATTTCCATACAGGTGTAGATTTTTCTAATAGTGTTCATGGAGACTCTGTTTATCCGGTGGCGACAGGAAAAGTTATAAATATTACTTATCCAAAAAAAGCTGGTGCTTGTGGTAATCATATTGTCTATGTTTATCATAACATTGGCTCTGGATATACAACTTCTTACTGGCATATGACAAGTGTTAATGTAAGTGTTGGTCAGACAGTTTATCCTGATACTAGACTTGGTTCTATGGGGGGGTTACATAGTGAAGATAGTTGTGCGTATGGTACACATGTACATTTGAATTTATTTAGAGGTGTTCAAACGACAAATAGTGGTAGAATAGATCCAAGTATTATGGTTACAAATATTCCAAGTAAGGGAAAATATTTTACATCTTATTATGGAAACAGATAGGGAATCGTCTGTTTCCTTTTTATTTGACAAATTTATTATTATGCTTTTGTTATATTAGTAAAAGGTGGTATAATGAAAGTAAAAGTTTTTGACGAAAGTCATGAAAAAGATTTAGAAGAAGCAATTAACAATTTTATTTCAGAGGAAGAACCGGAGATTATGGATATTAAATTTTCAACAGCTATTGCAATGTTTTCCGAAGAACAAATTTATTGCTTTTCCGCACTTATAGTTTATCGGTAGGTGGTTTTTGTGAAAAAAACAGGATTTTTAGCTGGAGCGGCAATTTCGACAATTGGAATTGTTATATGCAAGGTTATTGGTCTTGTATATGTTATTCCATTTTATGCAATTATTGGAACGCAAGGTGGAGCTTTATATAGTTATGCTTATTCGATATATAATATGTTTTTAAATTTGGCTACTTCTGGTATTCCAGTGGCAATGAGTAAAGTTGTCAGTGAATATAATGAGATAGGATATTATAATACGAAGGAGCGAACTTTTAAGACTGGACTTAAAATAATCGGTATACTTGGTTTAATTTCTTTTTTAGTTTTATTTATTTTTGCTCCGCAAATTGCTTATTTAATTATAGGTGATGTTAAAGGCGGGAATAGTGTTGAAGATGTAACAATGGTTATTAGAGTTATTTCAACAGCTATTTTAGTTGTTCCATTTTTAAGTGTTTCTAAAGGTTATTTGCAAGGACATAAAATAATGCAGGTTTCTTCAGTGGCAAATATTTTGGAACAAATAGTTAGAGTTATTGTCATTTTAGCTGGTAGTTTTTTAACTTTGAAAGTTTTTCATTTAAGTTTAAATACAGCTGTTGGGATTGCAGTGTTTGGGGCAACAGTGGGAGCTTTGTTTGCTTATTTTTATGTTTATGCCAAGATTAGAAAAAGTAAAGGGTTAAATAGAAAGGCAAAGGCAACAGCAGCAGAGAAGAAGATTACAAATAAGGATTTGATAAGGCAAATAGTTGTTTATGCACTTCCTTTTGTGGCAATTTCTGTTTTACAGTCAGCTTTTGTAATGGTCGATGTATTTACCGACGTTAGGGGACTTACAAGTATCGGATATACGACAAAGATAAGTGAAGATGTACTAAGTGTTATTGCTACTTGGGGTTCTAAACTTAACATGATTGTTATGTCTATTTCTATGGGGATAGTTATGAGTTTAATACCAGCTATTGCGTCATCTTATGCAGTAAAAAAATATGATGAGGTTAATAGTAAAGTAAATCAGGCATTAAGAACGCTTTTATTTGTATGTGTACCAATGGCGACGGGTCTTTGTTTCTTGTCTTCAGCTGTGTGGACTGTATTTTATGGTTATAATGAACTTAATAGTTCAGTATTTAAGTTACTTATTATGTCACAGATTACTTTATCTGTCTGTTCTGTAATGGTTAATGCAAGTCAGTCAATGAATAATACTAAACAGTCTATTATTGCTTTAGGTGGTTCTTTAATTGCCAAGATTGTGCTTAATGTACCAATGATGCATTTATTTAATTTAATTGGCATAGAGGCATATTATGCGCCAATTGCTTTAAATATTTTAATTGATACAAGTGCAAGTTTATATTTACTTTATATTGTTAAAAAGGATACGAAAATAAGTTATTTCAAAACTATTCAAACTATTATAAAAATAGTTTTATGTACTGTTATTATGGTAATGGTTTTGTCTATTTTAAATTTATTTATTCCAAGTTATTCGCATTCTAGAATGATGTCAATTTTATATATTATTTTATATGGAATAGTTGGAATGGCTACTTATTTCTTTGTAGCTTATAAGTCAAAGACAATTGATAATGTATTTGGAAATGGTTTTGTTCAAAAGATATTTGAAAAGCTAAAAAATTTAAACAAAAAAACTGTTAAATAATTTAAGAAAATGATAAAATAGTTGTGTGAAGGAGTGGATGAGTTTGGAGCAGTTATCTTTTTTTGAAAAGCTACAAGTTTTATTTAGTAATATTTTAGCTCATCCTCTTTTTTTAATTATTTTACTAGTTCCGGTTGTGCTTCTATTACTAAAAGGAAAACATGGTAAAAAGATTTTTATTGGTGTTTATTTATTGGTTATTATTTTTGTTTTATTTATTGGAAATAATGTTATTTTTGAACTATTCGATAATATGATGGATGGTTTGTTTATGACGCTTTATTTTCCTAATTTTATTACATTATTTGTAGTTGTGGTTTTGTGTTCAATTATTGCTTTAGTTTCATTTTTTGATAAAAAAATGTACAAGATAAATAAAATTATAAATATTACTGGGTTTGCTTTTGTACAGTTTATGTTTGTTTTGATTTTAACGACAGTTAGGTCAAATAATATAAATATTTATGCGGATAATGCTTTGTATTCTAATAGTGATGTGCTTACTTTAATGCAACTTTTAATGGGAATTTTTGCTTTACAGATTATTTCTATTTTAATTATTAATGGGATTAATAAAGTTACAGCTATATTAGATAGAGACCCTAATCAAAGAAATATTTTTTCAAGGATTAAGAAAGTTAAGCTCGATGATAGTAAGATAGGATATATAAACGTTAAAGATGGAAATAATCCAAAAAAGACAAAGTTAAAACCTTTTTCTTTTGATTTAGATAAAATTGAAGAAGTGAGTGTTAAGAGTAGTAAGGGCGAAGTTAATGTTTTTGAAAGTAAGCCAGAAGTGGTACCAAATATTTTTGAAGAGAAACCTATATTAGCAAACATTGAAACTAAACCTGAAGACGATATAAAAGCTGAGTTTAAGCTTACAGAGAAAGAAAAAGAGGGTAAAAAGACAGAAGATAAAGCAGAAATTTTACCGGATATTGTACTTAAACACAGAAAAAATAAAGATAATTTTAAGAAGAAGAAGGATAAGAAAAATAAGCCTAAAATAACAGGCGAAGTGTTGACTAAAGAAATTGATAATAAGATAAAAGAGTTTGAGGGTTTAAGCGGTTTGGGTTCTAAGTCTGTTTTAGAAAAAGTGGCCGCACCATTAACTGAAAAGAATGTAACGAAATTAAGTCCAATTATTCGAAAAATCGATCATACGGAAGTTAAAAAGCCTGAGGTTAATAAAACGGATTTCGCTTTAAATGATAAATATGCAGATATAGAAAAGCCAGATTTAATGAAACCAATGGAAGAATTTAAATCTAAGGATGAGTATAAAACTAAGGAAGAGCATAAACCGAAGTTTATAACAGAAGCTAATAGGTCTTTAGCTGAGGAAATGTTCAAAGCAAAACCCGATTTGAAACCGGTAAGACCTTATTCAATTGAAGACTTGGATATAATAAATATGCAACTTACTTTGGATACGGTTATTAAGTATAAGTTCCAAAGAGGAGTGAAACTTAGAAGATATGATGATAGTCCAACAATTGATGATTTAAATATTTTCGATTTTGACAAGTTAATGAGAGTTTTACCAAAGAGTAAAGTTTATAGAAAAATTGGTAAGTAAATACTTACCAATTTTTTTGTTTGTATTTGTTGTTTAAAAATTTTCAAATAGACCCATGATAATCATAGAATATAGTGAAAGGATGAAAAATATGTTTGGAAATTTTGAAGAAGAAGCTCGTAAGGTATTAGTCATGGCTAAAAAGGAGATGCATAATCTTCGGCATCCATATGTTTCTTCGGAGCATTTACTTTTAGCAATATTAAAATGTTCGAATGAAATAAGCGAGAAACTTAAAGAATACGATTTAGATTATAAATCTTTTAAGGCAGAAATCATAAAGGTTATCGGAATGGGTTCAAAGCCTAGTGAGTGGTTTTTATATACGCCGTTATTAAAAAGAGTTCTTGAAAATGCCGTATGCGATGCACGAGATAACAATAATGAGGTAGTAACGGTTAATCATTTATTTGCTTCACTTTTAGAGGAAGGCGAAGGGGTGGCAATAAGAATATTAATTGGTATGGGAATAGATGTTGATGAATTATATGATGATTTTGCTTATAAGTTAGTTAGTAAAAGTAATAATAAGAAATTACTTGTTGATGAAATTGGGACAGATTTAAATAAAAAAGCTATAGATGGAATGTTCGATCCAGTTACAGGAAGGGAAAAAGAAATAAAAAGGGTTTTGGAAATTTTATCTAGAAGGAGTAAAAATAATCCATTACTTATAGGTGATGCGGGCGTTGGGAAAACGGCAATTGTTCAGGAACTTGCAAGTATGATTGTCAGAGGGGAAGTTCCATTTAATTTAAGAGGGAAGCGTATTATAAGTTTAGATATGGCGTCAGCTGTTGCTGGAACTAAATACCGTGGTGAGTTTGAAGAGAGAATGAATCAAATTTTAAAAGAGGTTTCAGATAATGACGATATTATTTTATTTATCGATGAGATTCATACTTTAGTTGGTGCTGGTGGTGCCGAGGGGGCGATAGATGCTTCAAATATTTTTAAACCGGCTTTGGCTAGAGGTAAGATAAGGTGTATAGGGGCGACGACAACGGAAGAGTATAAGAAGTTTATCGAAAAAGATAAGGCTTTGGAAAGAAGGTTTCAAAAAGTTGTAATCGAAGCTCCTGATATTAAAACAGTTAAAGAAATTTTAGTTAATTTAAAAGAAATATATGAAGGGTACCATAAAGTTATTTTAGATGATGATATACTAGATTTAATAATTGATTTGTCAGAAAGATATATGTATAACCGAAGACAGCCGGATAAAGCAATAGATGTTTTAGATGAGGTTTGTGCGAAGGTTAGTATTAGGGAAGGAAAAAAGATAAAAGAGTACCGTAAGTATAATAAAGAACTTAAAGAGGTTACGAATAGTAAGAAGAAAGCAATTATCGATAATGATTTTGATAAAGCAAGTAAGTATAAAACTTATGAGTCAAAACTTATGAATGATATTAATAATTTGGAACTTCTTTTATATAAGAAAAGTCCTAAAAAAGTTACTAAACATGACGTAGCTTTAGTGGTTAGTGAGAAGACAGGAATTCCGGTTTACGAACTTTTAAGTGAGAAGAGAATGATTATTAAAAAGTCTTTAGATATTTTAAATAAAAAGATTTATGGGCAAGAGGAAGCGGTTAAAGCAGCGTCTGATATTGCTAAAAAAATAAAGCTAGGTTTTAATGACAAGTGTTATTCAATGCTGTTTTGCGGGCCGTCTGGAGTTGGAAAGACAGCTTTAGCTAAAGAGCTTGGTAAGTGTCTAGCTGGTAATAATGTGATTAGACTCGATATGAGTGAATATAAGGAAGCTCATAGTATAAGTAAAATTATTGGTTCGCCACCTGGATATGTCGGTTATGAAGATGTGGGTAATGTTTTAGAAGAAATTAAAAGTAAACCTTTTTCAGTTCTTATTTTAGATGAGATAGAAAAAGCTCATAGAGATATTATTAATTTATTTTTAGGGGTGTTAGATGAAGGAAGAATGAAAGATAGTAAGGGTAATGAAGTTAGATTTGATAATGTTGTAATTATAATGACTTCTAATTCTGGTTTTGATGAGATTAATGTTGGTTTTAATAATGAGAAAAATCTTAATTCAAAGCTTAACGATAGTTTCTCAATTCCGTTTATGAATCGGGTAGATAAAGTTATCATGTTTAATTATTTGAAAAAGGAAGATGTTGATAATATAATTAATGATAAATTAAAGGATTTAAAACATAAATATAAAAATAAAATATCTATAAGTATAGATTCAAAGGTAATAGAGGAAATTAGAGAAAAATGTAATTTTGAAATTTATGGAGCGAGAAAAATAAAAAAAATTATCAAAGATGATATTGAAAACAGAGTAATAGATGGGGTTATAAATAGCAATGATAAAATAAATATAAAAAGTTTAGATGAAGAAAATGTAGGTATTTAAAAAAGACGCTAAATAGCGTTTTTTTCATAATCAACAAAGAATGTCTTATACCAAACTAAGAATACATAAACTGTCCATATTTTACGGCAGTTGTTTTTCTTAGATGTGTAATGGTCATCTAGCATTTTAAGTAATTTCTTTTGGTCAAAGAATTCTTTAGTAAAGTCAGCTTCAAATATTTCTTTGACGATATTATAATATTTTTCTTCTCTGAACCATTTAATAATTGGAACAGGGAAACCTTTTTTTCTTCTCTTATACCATTCTTCAGGTATTCTTGTAGAGGCCGCTTTTCTCAAGATATATTTAGTTGTATCATGAGATAGTTTATAATCGGTTGGAACTGTTTTAGCTACTTCAAATACTTCTTTGTCTAAGATTGGAACTCTGAGTTCTAGAGAGTTGGCCATACTCATTTTATCAGCTTTAAGTAAGATGTCATTAGGAAGCCAGAAGTGCATATCTAAATATTGCATTTTAGTTAAGTCATCTTCATTTTTTACTTCATCAAAGTATGGCTTAGTAATATCTTGATATTTTAAGTCACTTTTATATTTATCGGTTAATATTTTATTAGCTTCTTTATTATCAAAGATAAAGGCTTGGCCGACGTAATAATCTTCGATTTTAGAGCCACCTTTAGTTAAGAAGTTTTTTCCATGGAAGCTTGGAAGAGGTGATACTAATAATTTAACAAATTTTCTTAAAAAGAAAGGTAATTTACGATAAGCTTTTAATTTCTTATCTTCGTCATAGAAAGTATATCCTCCAAATAGTTCATCAGCTCCTTCACCTGACAAAACAACTTTGACATCTTGAGAGGCGAGTTTTGATAAAAAGTATAGAGGAACTGCTGATAGGTTAGCGGTTGGTTCGTCGGCATAGTACTGTACTTTATCTATATTTTCAAAGAAGTGATCAGATGAAATTAATTCGTTTTTATTTTGAATGTGAAGAAGGTCTGACAAGTCTTTGGCTAATGGGACTTCATTGAAATCTTTATAATCGAAACCAACTGAGAATGTTTCGTTTGGTTTTAAATAGGAAACGACGTATGATGAATCAATTCCCCCAGATAGATAAGCGCCAACTGGAACGTCGCTTATTGTATGATAATCAATTGATTTGGTAATTGTATCATCTATTTTATTTACTAAACTATTAAAGTCTTGTTTTTGAGGAGTAAATTCTATTTTATAATATTTATGAGTTTCAAGAGTTTCTTTTTCAGCATCATAAATAAAGTAATGTCCTGGAAGTAATTTATAAACATTTTTAAAGAATGTTTCTTCTAAGACTGATGTTTGGAAAGTTAGATATGGTTTTAAAGCTTTTTTATTTACTTCTTTTAGAAAGTCAGGATGTTTTAAAAAGCTTTTTATTTCAGAGCCAAACATAAAAGTATTTTGCATTGTGCAGTAGTAAAAAGGTTTTTGTCCAAAATGATCTCTGGCGCCAAATAGTTTTTTATTTTTTTTATCCCAAATAACAAAGGTAAACATTCCTCTTAGTTTGTCTAATATTTTGATACCGTATTCTTCGTAACCATGTAAGATTACTTCGGTATCGGTTTTGCTTTTAAATATATGTCCTTTTTTGATTAAATCTGGTTTAATGTCTTGAAAGTTATATATTTCACCGTTAAAACAGATAATGAGATGTTCATCTTCGTTAGAAATAGGTTGACGGCCTCCTTTTAGGTCGATAATGCTTAGCCTTCTAAAACCAAGGGCGATATCATCATCTTTATAATATGATTCATCATCTGGTCCACGATGGGCAATGGCATCAGCCATATCTTTGATATATTTTTTATCTTTTCTATTTATAAATCCACAAAATCCACACATAATTTTAATTCCTTTCTTGTTTTGGAGGATATAGTTTATACGTTTTAAAGTCTTTATTGTATATTCTGTTTATCCAAAATTTTCTAATGATTTTATTATCTTTAGGGTTTTTAAGGGTATAACCGTATTTTTTTTCTTTAATAAGTTTTAAGGCTTCATTTAAAACATCTTTATTATAGACGTATTTTTTTAAGACTTTGATAGGAGTGTGAAGCCATAAAAAGTTGTTATAGTTATAGTCTGTTTTTTCATCTTTGTTTAGAATGTAATCATCAACTAGGTATTTAGCCATGTTTAAGCCAGCGGCAGTTGTGAAATAGCTACTTCTTCCTTGTCTAATGTTTATTTCAAATAGTTTGTATGTGTCATCACGATAGTCATATTTTAAGTCAAAATTTGAGAAACCTACGTACTTTATGTCTTCTAAAAAGTTTTGAATGATTTTATATATTTTTTCATCTCCTGTGGAAATGATAGCCCGGTAGTTACCAATGCCATAAGGAGTGTGTTCTTCAAGGAGGCAGTGGCCTAGGCACATCATTTTAACTTTTCCTTCTTTGTTTGAGTAACAATTTAAGACATACATGGTGTTATCATTTCCTGGAATATAATCTTGGACAATTATATGACCATTATAGCCTGATGAGAATATTTGATTTATAACTTTATTTAGTTCTTCTTTATTGTTTATTTTATAACTTTTTTCTTTGCCTTCAAATTTTACTTCAGAATAGAGAGTACTGTTTGATGGTTTTAGGGCAAGGGGGTATGGTAAATTTATATTTAAGTTATCTTTGTTTTCTTTAGTTACAATGAATGTTTTAGGATATGGAAGATTATATTCATCACATATTTTGTAAAATGATTCTTTATCTTCGAGTTTATCTTTAATTTCTTTGTTCATGAATGGAAGAATAAAGTATTCTTTTAATTTTTCCATATTATTGACAATAGGATTAGTATACCATTCAGCACATGATAGTAAGATTAGGTAATCGTATTTTTGTTTATATTCCTTTCCTATTTCAATCATTGTTTTAAGGAACACTTGTTCGTTGGTTAAGTTTTTGACAATTTTGAAATCTAAAATTTTACTATTTTGACATTCTTTTAGAAGAAATGTTCCAACGACTAGTGATTTAACATTATATAAATCATTAAATGAACGAGCTAAACCATAGGCGTTGGCATCAGTTCCAAGAATTACCGGAAGAAATGTTTTTGTCATAATGCATCACCTTTTTTAAATTATATAACAAAAGAGCTTATAAAGCAATAAATGGTGGGTTTTGATTGGATAAATTTGGTTTTGGTTTAAAATGTGGAAATAAATAGAAAAAATGTGGAAAAATAAGGGGAAATATGTAAATAAATGAGTGTAAAATGACTATAAGTGTCTAGAAAGTGTCAAAAAATAGTAAAAAAATCATATACAAATGACACAAATTATGTTATACTACCTAATAGGTGATTGAGTTATGGTAGAAGAAATCAAAGCTGCTTTAAACGAAAACCAAAATATTACGGCGGAAGTTAAAGATGATTTAATGTATTTGATTACAATTTTCTGCAATAATTTTAAAGATGTCAATTTAGATAATTTTAAGGAGAGGCTTAAGACACTAAAGATAAGTCGTGGGAGTATGTATTTAGTGAAACTTCCTTGTCAGTATAATCCTCATAACAATGAGATTGCAATAAATCTTGGAAGGTTTGAGGGTAGTGATGCAAAACATTGGATGATGCATGCATTACTTGGAGTTATTACTGCTAAAGATAATTATTATGGATTTAATAATGAAGAAGGTACTTTACAAGCACTAAATGAAGGATATACGGAAATTTTAACTAATTATTTAATAGGTGATGTTGAGGATAGCTTTTATATTGATGAGGTTATAATGACTAACCTGATTAGTAAGGTTATTGGAAATGATATTTTATATAAAGCATATTTTACAAATGATGCAAATTTACTTTTGAATGCAATGTCACAAGCGGAGGGTAAGTAGTTATGATGGATTTAATGAGAGAAATGAATGGTAATTTAGAAGATAAATTAAATAATGGACAGTCTCGTGTTTTTAGTCTTCAAGCAAGGATTTTACAAGTTTATCCTAGTTTAGGCAATTATTCTGAATATTTCTTTACTAATCTAAGTGTTTTAGAAAATAGTTATGTCAATAAACGTGATAATCCAAAAGTATTAATTCAAATGGTTCAGGAAAATGTAAAAGAAAATAGTGCTAATATGAGTATGACAAAATAAAATGTTTTGTCTTTTTTTATAAAATTAAAGAGGTTTTCGTATTTGAAAGCCTCTTTATTTAGATGAAGTTTTAATTTTTTCTTTAGTTATTATTTTCTTTCAATTATTATTGTTTATATTTTTAGGCCACATTCAACACCCTAGAATTGAATGGTCCTTGTTTATTATATGAAGTTTCCTTCATCTATATATGTTGTAACATAAAATTAACTTTAAGGCAAATTTTATCTTAGTAATTTTTATAAATTTTTTATACATAAGATTTAGTTGGTTGATTTTCAAATTTATTTTTTAACAAAAAGTTTAAAAACGCTTGATTTTTAATAACAGAATGTTATAATTTGTATAAAAGGAGGTAAATTATGAAAAGAATTGATTTAACAAAACTTTTAAACAACAAGAATTCTGTTATGCCTGACTGTGGCCCAAGTCATTCTTGTGGTGGCGGTGGAAGATAATTAGCTTCGGCTAATTATTTTGTTAGTAGGATATGAATAAAAAAATTGTTGTTAATAATCATGAATATGTTTTTGACGGAGATAATTTAGAATTATATTTGTTAAAGGATGGTACTAAAAATGATAGTGAAAAATCATGTACTAGCGTTTTTAAAAAAGAGACTGGTAAATTATACAAATTAGTGTTTAATGTGGCTAATTTGTGTAATTTAAATTGTAAATATTGTTATGCAAGTGGCGGCAATTACAACCGTGAAAATAATGTTATGAGTTTTGAACAAGCAGATAAGATTTTAGAAAAGGTTTTCAAAAAATATTCTAAACTTGAAACGGTTTATTTCTTTGGTGGAGAACCTCTTTTGAATTTTAAAATTATTAAATATCTTGTAGAAAAAATAGAAAATCATTATAATGGTTCTAGAATAGATTTTAGAACAGTAACAAACGGAATGTTTTTGACTCCAAAAAGAATTGATTTTATGAATAATCATAATTTTAAATTATATGTAAGTCTTGATGGGCCAAAACAAATTCATGAATATTTGAGAGGGACTGGAACATTTGATTTAATAATGGACAATTTAAAATATTTAAAAAACAAGGATTTTGCTTCTAAAACAGAAATACTTTGTACATATACTAGATATCATCAGGAGCATATAACTTTAGAAGATTTGGAAACTTTTTTTAAAGAGTTAGGTTTTCGTTATTCTATTCATGGTGTTGATACGAATGATGAATCTTTGAAATTAATTGAAGATGGAATATCATATGATGAAAGAGAAAAGAATTTTATAGATATTTCTATGGATAGAATCATCAATAATTCTATGAATGTAGGTACTAGCTATTATCTTACTTCTGTAATTAATGCTTTATTATTTCATAACAAGCAAGATTATTTTTGCAAAGAATTAGTTAATGATTATTCGAATGTATTTGATTACAACGGTGATGAGTATAGTTGTATTAGATTTTTAGGAACACACGGTAAAAATGATAAAGAGATAAAGGAGAAAAATCTAAAATCAGCAGATGTTTGTAAAAATTGTTGGTGTAGATATTTATGCAATTTATGCTTAGCTGATATTATTATGGGTATAAATGATTATCCTTTTAATGGTGATGATTGTTCAATTAAGCCACTTTATGAATATGCTCTTCAAAAAATAGTTGTCCTCATGGAAGAAAATCCATCAAAGTTAAATTTATTAGTAAATAATTATATAGATAATTTTATAAAATAAGGAGGTGTTATTGGTGTCGATTATAAAACTTAGTAATGTTAGTAAATCTTATGGGGATATTAAAATTTTGGATAAAGTGTCCTTTGATATTAACGAGGGGGATAAGATTGGAATTATTGGACCTAACGGAAGTGGTAAGTCAACTTTAATTAAACTTATAATGGGTATAGAGGACGCTGATTCTGGAAAAGTAGAAGTTTCTTCAAAGGCAACATTGGGATATTTAAAACAAGCTACAGATTATTCGGCTTCAGATTTTATTAATATGAGTTTGGACAAAGAAGAAGTTTCTAATTTTTTGAAACTTATGGGAAATCTTCATTTGGCTAAAGATATCGATTTTACTGATGAAAGGCTTGAAAATTTAAGTGGTGGAGAGAAAACTAAGATTGCTATTTCATCAATACTTGCTACACACCCTAATTTGCTTTTACTTGATGAGCCTACTAATCATGTTGATTTGGAATCTGTTTCTTGGCTTGTTAATGTTATAAAAAAATATCCAGGAACAGTTTTAGTTGTTTCACATGATAGATATTTTCTTAATGAAACAGTAAATAAGATATTAGAAGTTAAAGATGGTAAGGTAAAAGAGTATTTTGGTAATTATGATACTTACGAAAGTGAAAAGGAAGCGGAGCTTGAAAGTTTAAAAGATAAATATGAATTACAGCAAAAGCAGGACAAGAAAATTCTTAAAGAAATTAGAAATTTAAATGAATGGTCAAAGAAAGGTGAGAGAGAAGCAGGACGGCAAGGTGGAAGCCCATCGGATGCAAAAATTAAAGGTGTGAAAACAAATGCTCAAAGAAAAGCTGCTAAGGCGGCAAGAGCTGCTGAAAGTAAGAAAAATCGTCTTGAACAAATGCGCACGGATTATATAGAAAAACCAAAGGAAGAGAAAGAGATTAAGTTTAATTTTATGGGGAAGTCAAGTGGTGCTGATACTTTGATTAGAGTTTCCGATTTAGCCAAATCTTTTGACGATAAAACTATATTCTCATCAGTAAATTTGACTATTAATAGAGGCGAAAAAATTGGTTTAATTGGACCTAATGGAAGCGGCAAGTCGACATTTATTAAAATACTTATGGGGAAGCTTAGACCAGATAGTGGTGAAGTTTGGAAAACACCATCACTTAAAACCGCATATATGAGTCAAGATGTATTTGACTTAAATGGTGAGATGACAATCTTTGAAATGGCAAGTAGATATGATAATGAAAAGAAACAGTTTTTCTTTAGTAATTTAGTTAATATGGGACTTGATAGGAATCATTTTAACCATAAAATTAAAACACTTAGTTTAGGCCAGCAAATGAGACTTAAATTAGTTCAAATTATTATCAATGATTATAATTTACTTATTTTGGATGAACCAACTAATCATTTGGATTTGCCTAATAAAATAGAGCTTGAGAGGGCACTCAAGAGGTTTCCAGGTTCAATTGTGATGGCAAGTCACGATAAATATATGTTATCAAAGGTTACTAATAAAGTATTTATATTTGAAAATAAAACAATTACAAGGCTAGAGGATGGTTATAAGGAATATATTGATAAAGGGAAAGATAAAATAAATGATAAATCAAGTTATGATATTTCTTTGAATGTCTCTGAAAAATTGAGAGAGTTAGAAGATGAAATGGCTGATCCTTCTAAAACGCCTGAGGAAATTGAGAAGATTTTAAATATTTATTATGAATTATCCGCGAATCCGGGCTTTCAGAAAAAACATAGTAGAAAATAATAGGTAGGAATGATATGAACCCCGTTTCTTGGACAAGATAGAAACGAGGTTTTTATATGTCAAAATTGAGCTATGAAGATAAAAT
>CALVRJ010000025.1 GCA_944358545.1 uncultured Bacilli bacterium
TCGGTGACATATTATATATCAGACTTGGGACATTTTCAAAAGTTAACACTTAAGACATTATCATAAATTAATCATAAAAAAATAAAGTCAAATCTAAGTAAGATTGACTTTTTTTTACACATCCTTTTATCAAATCATGATAACCGTCAATCATACATAACCACGTAAATAAGACAAGTGCTATAATTAAAAAGAAGGTGGTAAAAGTGAACATTAAACTTAAAAACATCAAAAAAAATATCAAAACGTTTTCTGAAAAAGAACTATATCAAGAATATAAAACATTAACAAACCTTTCCCCTGAAGAACTCTTAAAACATTTTAATACTAAGGAAACCGGGCTTACCGAAGAAGAAGCTAAAAGAAGACTTATCAAAAATGGTAAAAACATCATTAAAGAAGAAAAAGTAAAAAAATGGTATAACTTTTTAATTGCCTCATGTGCTGACCCATTTGTTTACATTTTAGTAGTTTTATCTATTATAAATTTATTATTAGGTGATGCCTTAGGTGCCCTTATCATCGTAATCCTCGCTTCCATCAGTATTATTATTCGCCTAGCACAAGACTACTCAGCATATCGTTTTGATCAAAAACTAAAAAGCCATCTATACATGACCACCAACGTTTTGAGAAATAATGAAACTAAAGAGGTTAAAACCACCAACATAACCCAAGGAGATATCATCGAACTAAATGCCGGTTCTCTAATTCCAGCTGACCTTATTCTCTTGGAAACCAAAGACCTCTTCGTAAATGAGTCTGTATTTACTGGTGAAAGCGTTCCCGTCGAAAAAAAAGCTAATACCAAACTAGCCGAAACTCTTCTTACCTCAGAAAACATCTGCCTTATGAACTCTAGCGTCGTTAGTGGTAGTGCCAAAGGACTAGTCGTTAAAACAGGAAAAGAAACATACATCGGTCAAATGTCTGCATCGATGGAAACAAAACCAGAACTAACTAACTTCCAAATAGGAATGAATGCTGTTAGTAAAACCCTAATAACTTATATGCTTGTCATCACCATTGCTGTCTTTATCCTAAACTCGTTACTTCATCATGACCTTCTTCAAGCACTATTCTTTGCTATTTCCGTTGCCGTTGGAATAACTCCAGGCATGCTACCGATGATAGTTAATGTTAACCTTTCCAAAGGAAGTAAAACCTTAGCCAAAAAGAAAACCTTAGTAAAACATATGGAAGCCATTGAAAACTTAGGTGCCATCGACACTTTATGTACCGATAAAACAGGAACTTTAACCCAAAATAAAATAACTCTCCAGTACTACCGTAATATAAGTGGCAAAGACGATGAAACAATTCTTAAATATGCTTACCTCAACAGTACCTATAGTACAGGAATAAAAAACATTATCGACCGGGCAATACTAAGCTATGCCAGTGACCATGGTGTCCAAGATAAAGTAACCCACTATAAAAAAATCGATGAAATTCCCTTTGACTATGAAAGAAGACTTGCCAGTGTTGTCGTTAAAAATGGAACCAATACATATATTTTAACCAAAGGAGCAGTAACCGAAGCCTTAAATAAATGTACCAAAGTTAAAATTCAAAATAAAATAGATAATCTCACAAACGATATCAAAGAAAAAGTAAAAACTGACGTTGGAAAATTAATAAGTGATGGAATGCAAGTAATTGCCCTAGCTGCTAAAAAAGAATATACTGGTATTGATAAATTTAACAAAAATGATGAAAAAGAGCTAACCTTACTAGGCTATATTGCCTTTCTCGACCCTCCTAAAAAAGAAGTAAAAACCGTTTTAAAACAAATAACAAAAGCCGGTGTTCAAATAAAAATTCTAACCGGTGACAACCCCGAAGCTACTAAAGCTGTTTGTAAAGAAGGAGGACTAAATACCGGTGAAATCCTAACTGGTAATGAAATAGACAATATGTCTGATGAAACCTTATCAAAAAAAATTGAAACAGTTAATGTCTTTGCCAGATTAACCCCACTTCAAAAAGAAAGAATCGTCAAAATGTTAAGAAAAAATGGCCATGTTGTTGGGTACATGGGTGATGGAGTAAATGATGCCCCGTCCCTTGCGGAAGCCGATGTTGGAATAAGCGTTAACACAGCAACCGATATAGCCAAAGAAGCAAGCGATATTTTATTACTTGAAAAAAGTTTAAAAGTAGTCTATGAAGGCATCGTCGAAGGAAGAAAAGTATATGGAAATATTATGAAATATATGAAAATGGCTCTTTCTGCAGCTTTTGGTGATGTCTTTAGTGTCTTTCTTGCCAGTATTTGTTTGCCATTCTTGCCAATGGTTCCGATTCAATTCCTCCTCGAAGACTTAATATATGACCTAAGTCAAATCGCCATTCCATTTGATAACGTCGATAAAGAATTCTTAGAAAAACCACATAAATGGGATACCTCAGACCTAAAGAAATTCATGAACGTTATGGGCATAACCGCCTCAGTAGTCGATCTTATTGCCTTTGCTATCTTTTGGTTTGTTCTTGGATTTAACTCAGTATCAGATCAGTATTCATTCCAAACAGCTTGGTTTATCGAAGGCGTAATATCACAAACAATGATTGTTCACTTTATCAGAACTGAAAAAATACCATTTATTCAATCTACAGCCAGTAAATGGTTACTCTTATCCACAACCCTTAGTATAATTGCCTCTATGATTGCCCCAGTCATTTTAAAAGGCATTCCAGAATTCCACTTTACAACATTACCAGTTGAATTCTATATGTATCTAATATTACTTATGTTTATTTATGCCGCCCTTGCCGAATTCGTCAAACGGATATACATCAAAAAATACCACAGATGGTTATAAATTAAACAAATGTTCTCTAAAATTCTTGTCAGAAACAACCATTTATGGTATCATGTATATAGATGAAGGAAACTTCATAAAATAAAAAAGGGAGTACTTAAGCAACGTCTTAAGCACTTGCCACAAAAATGGTCAGGTACTTAATCTGTAAAAAGATTGAGTACTATTTTTTTATACATAGAATCATTAAAGATACTATTAATAAAATAATTATTACTTGAAAAGTAAAAAAACTTTTTGTTCATAAACATCAAGCCGCATTTCTCTAAGAAGTTGGCGAGTACTCAAGACTACTTATGTATTTCATGTGCAAATTATATAAAAACGTTTATTACACTTTTTATTCGAAAAGGTAATAAACATGCTATAATTAAAAAGGAAAGAATGTGGTCTTATGCTTGAAAAAATACCTAATCATAGTTTAGTCATTATCCCAAACAATTTAAAAAACAAACTATTAAAAGAAATATCTCAAAATAAAAAACTAATAAATATTAAAATGATGACCAAAGAAGAATTTATTCAAAACTACTATGGCAAAATAAAACCCGAAGCCACCTATTTTTTGATGAAAGAATTTCATTTAAACTTTTCTGTTGCTCAAAAATACTTAAAAAACATCTTTATTAATCACCCTAAAATAAAAAAATACTATGACTATCTCATGACAAACAATCTTATCGAAAAAAATTCCCTATTTAACCCAGAAAATATCACTATAATTGGTTACCCAGACCTTGAGCCATACCTTTTAAACGAGCTAAAAAAATATAACCTAAACATTACCGAAGAACCACAAAACAGTTACTTGCCAAAAGTCTATGAATTTAGTACCATGCAAGATGAAATCGCCTACGTTGCTACGCAAATCGCCGAAAACTTAAAAACCAAATCACCAAGCGAAATATTTATCACTGGCCTAACTAACGATTACATCCCCGAACTAAAAAGAATCTTCTCTCTTTATAAAATACCACTAAACATTAATAATAAAATTTCCATTTACAGTACGTCAGCTGTCCAAACATTTTTAAAAAACTTAACTGAAAATAAAGACTTAAACATCGCTTTAGAAAAAACACCAAGTGGTGAGGTTAAAAACAAAATCATTGACCTTTTAAACCAATATAATTTACCGGTAGACGAAACATATCTAACTATAATTAAAGAAAAACTAAAAAACCTAACCATCCCTGCTAAAAAATATGACAATGCTGTAAACGTTATTTCATTAAACGAAATAAATGACAAAGATAAAATCTATTATATCTTAGGCTTTAATCAAGAACTAATTCCAAAAATATATAAAGATGATGACTTAATCGCTGATGATGAAAAACCCCAATATAATTTACTTACATCTACCAAAAAAAATATCATTCAAAAAAAAGTCACCGAAAGAATTATAAAATCTTCCCCAAACATTACTATAACCTATAAATTAAAAGATACATTCAGTACCTATTATCCATCATCCCTAATATCCGAATTAAACCTCGAAGTAATAAAAAATCCAGATATAAAATATACATACTCAAACCTCTTCAATAAACTAACCTTAAGTAAATACTTAGACGACTATCTAAACTACAATCAAAAAGACAAAAACCTAGACATTCTTTGGTCTAACTATTCAAACATCGATTATGGAACATATGATAATAAATACCATCAAATAAATAAAGAAAATCTTATAAACTATCTTCAAAATAAATTAACCCTATCATATACTAGCCTAAATAATTACTCACTCTGTCCATTTAAATACTATGCGAATAACATCTTAAAACTAGACCCTTATGAAGAAACCTTTCCTATCTTAATCGGTAACCTCTTTCATTACTGCCTCTCACACCTTTACGATGAAAACTTTAACCTTGAAACTAAGTACTACGAATACCTTAAAGATAAAGAACTAAGTCCCAAAGAAAAGTTCTATTTAAAGCGGCTTTATAAAGTATTAGAAAAAGATATTGAAATAATAAAAAAAGAAGAAACTCATACAACCTATAATAACCATCTTACCGAAAAAAAATTGACCATTTCTAAAAGTCAAAACCCTGAAATAAACTTTACTGGTATTATTGATAAAGTAAGCTATAATGAAAAACATGCCATCATTACCGACTATAAAACTGGAAACGTAACCGCCACCTTAGATAATCTAAATTATGGCTTAAATATGCAACTTCCTGTCTATCTTTATCTAATCAAAAATAGTAACCTTGGTTATAACGTTATGGGAATCTACCTTCAAAAACTTTTAAATACACAAGCATTAGATAGTGAAAATCCCGATAAAGAAATTGCCGATAGCTTAAAACTCTCTGGATATACAATAAATGATGAGAACATCATTCAAGAGATTGATGAAACTTATGAAAATAGTGAGCTAATCAAAGGCTTAAAAAAGACAAAAAATGGCTTTTCCTCTTACAGCAAACTTTTAAATTACGAAGACTTTGATAAAATATATCAAATAACTGAAGGCAATATAAATAAAACCATTAAAAACATTCTAGAGGGAAACTTTGAAATCAAACCTAAAAGAATCGATAATGAAAACATAAGCTGTAAAAATTGTCCATTTAAAGACCTTTGCTTCTTCAAAGAAGAAGATATTAAAAATTTAAAAAACACTAAAATAACGGAAATCCTAGGAGGTGAAGAAAATGCCGAAATGGACTAAAGAACAAGAATTAGCCATTAACGAAAAAGGAACAAACATTATTGTTTCAGCTGGCGCGGGTTCTGGGAAAACTGCCGTCTTATCCGAAAGAGTCTTAACCCATCTTAAAAATGGCGTTCATATCGATGAGCTTTTAATTCTAACCTTTACCAATGCTGCTGCCGCTGAAATGAAACAGCGCATTAGAAAAAAAATAAAAGACGTCGAAGCCTTAAAACCTGAACTAGATAAAATTGACTCAGCTCCTATAACTACCTTTGATGCCTATTCCTTATCCTTAGTAAAAAAATATAGCTATCTTTTAAATATCTCTTCAAACATATCCATTATTGACAGTAGTATCATCTCTATCCAAAAATCTCATTATTTAGATGACATCTTTAATGCTTATTATGAAACAGAAAATCCTAAATTTTTAAAATTCATTGGTGACTTTTCCCTTAAAGACGATAAAACAATCAAACAAAATATCTTAAAATTAAACTCTAAATTAGATAATCTTTATAATAAAGATGAATATCTTAAGACCTACTTACAAAACTACTTTAGCGAAGAAAAATTAAACGAATATCTAAAAGCCTACCTAGATCTTATAAACCATAAAAAAGGTGATATCAAGTATCAAGTTAAAAATCTAAGCTATTACTTAGATGGAAAATATATAACTAAATTAGAAGAATCACTGATAAATTTATTGAATGCCAAAACATATGACGAAATCAAAAAATCACTTCCTGATAAAATACCAAACCTTCCAAGAGGCAGTGAAGAAGAAGCCAAAACCCTTAAGAAAAACCTCTCCGAAACAATTAAAGAAATATCAAACCTAACTAAATATGAAAACGAACAAGAAATAATAAACACCATTGTTAAAACTAAAGATTACATATCGATTATTATCGATATAATTTTAAAACTTGATGAAAAAATAAATAACTATAAAGAAACAGAAAACATGTATGAATTCATCGACATTTCAAGAAAAGCTATTAATCTTTTAGAAACTCATCCTGAAGTTTGCGAAACCTTAAAAAACAAATATTATGAAATACTTATCGACGAATACCAAGATACAAACGACCTGCAAGAACTATTTACCTCATACATCTCTAAAAACAATACCTATATGGTTGGTGACATAAAACAGTCTATTTATCGCTTTCGAAACACTAATCCCGAACTATTCAAATCTAAATATGAAAAATATTCTAAAAAAAATAACGGTCTAAAAATCGACTTAAACAAAAACTTTCGTTCCCGAAGCAATGTATTAAACGATATTAATCAAATGTTTAACCAAATTATGGACACCAAAATAGGTGGGGCCGATTATATTGAAAGCCATCAAATGATCTTTGGAAATACGAGTTACGATAGTATTAATAAAGAAAACTATGACTTAGAAATCTTAAACTATCCTCTTCCTGAAGAAAAAAAATATTCAAATGAGGAAGTAGAAATATTTACCATTGCAAAGGATATCAAAGATAAAATAAACAAAAAATTCGAAATAATGGACCCTGAAACAAACGAACCAAGACCTGTGACCTATAGCGATTTTGTTATCTTAATCGACCGGGCTACCGCCTTTGAAACATATAAAAAAGTCTTTGAATATTTAAATATTCCCCTAACCATTTACCGTGATAAAGCAATAACTAGTTCTTTGGAAATAACCTTACTAAAAAATATTTATAACCTTATTTTAAAAATAAAAAATCATAAATATGACGCTGAATTCAAACACTCTTTTATTTCACTAGCTAGAAGTTATCTCTTTGAAATAGATGATAATATTATTTTTACTGAAATTTCAAATCGAAACTATAAAGAAAGTAAAATATATCAAAAATGTTTAAGTCTTCTTCAAAATATTGAAGAAAAAACTAATGAAACACTTATCTATGAAATAATTGAAAAATTTAATTTTTACGAAAAATCAATCAAAGTCGGTGATATTGAATCTCATTTAAGTGTCCTTGAAGCTATTATTAAAATTGCTCAAAACTGTGACAGCTTAGGTTATACCATTGAAGATTTTTATAACTATTTAACGGAAGTCTTAGAAACGGGCTTAGATATCAAACTATCATTTAGTAAAGGAGAATCTGAATCAGTTAAAATTATGACCATTCATGCTTCAAAAGGGCTTGAATTTCCTATATGTTACTATAGTGGCCTATCCAAAAAGTTTAATATCGATGACCTTAAAAGTCCCTTCTATTTTTCCTCAAAATATGGATTTATCGTTCCTTACTTTAATCAAAGTCCCCAAAATACTATTTTAAAAACTTTGCTTAAAAATGAATATATTGAAGATGAAATATCTGAAAAACTAAGACTATTTTATGTCGCCTTAACAAGAGCAAGAGAAAAAATGATTATTGTCGCTCATTTAAATTTAGAATCTCTCTCTTATAAAGATGGTGGAATTATTTCTGATGAAATAAGACTTAAATATCGCTCTTTTTTAGACTTTTTAAACTCTATTGTACACTCTCTAGACAAAAACATTACGCCAATCGACTTATCAAAGATAAATCTTACCAAGGACTACAATTTATCAAGTAAATCATTAAATTACCAAAAACCAAAGATAACTGAAAAATTAAACGTTCAAGAATTAAATATTGAATCTAATTTAATTGAAAATTCCCATTTTTCTAAAACTATTAATAAACTTGAAACAAAAGAAGAAAAGAAAAATATCGAAATGGGACTCCATATGCACCAGATATTTGAAAATATTAACCTTTTAAATCCAGATTACTCTAAATTATCAGAATTTTCTAAAAACAAAGTTCAAGCTTTTATAAATACGGGAATATTAAATAATGCCTTAGATACATATAAAGAATATGAATTCATTTATGATGATGAAAACGAAGAAAAACATGGAATTATCGACCTTTTAATAACAAAAGAAAATAAAAATATTATAGTAGATTATAAATTAAAAAACATTTCAGACGAAGCTTATTTAAAACAGCTTAATGGATATAAAAAATATATCGAAAATATTACTAATAAACAAACTGAAATATATTTGTATTCTATATTAGATGAAACACTTCAAAATATAACAAAAGTTCCAAATTAATGGAACTTTTTAATATGTCATAACACCTTATTATAAACATAAAATTTATAAACAAAATATACGGAAGCTTTAATATATTACTTACTATTATAAATAAAAATTGCTTTTTCTAAGAAAATTCCAAGAAAAAAAGGAAATCAGAAATTAATATCGTATATATATTATAGAAGGTAAAAAGCTTACAAAAAACAAAACTTAAAGAAAGCAAGTGATGCATATTAATTATTATAATGAAATTAAAGAAACTTTAGTCAAAAATGAAGCATATAAAAAAGTAAAAGATTATTCTAAAAACAAAAGTGATTTAAATGCTTACTATGAAGTAGGTAAATTAATAGTCGAAGCTCAAGGCGGAGAGAAAAGAGCCAAATACGGAAATAAACTAATTAAAGAATATTCAGAAAGACTCACTAAAGAACTTGGTAAAGGATATAGCAAACGAAGTCTTTCTTTAATGCGAAAGTTTTATATGAGATTTTCAAAAGTGCAGGCACTGCCTGCACAATTAAGTTGGAGTCATATATGTGAATTATTATTTTTAAATGATTCAGATGCCATTAAATATTATATTAATATTTCAATATCGCAAAATCTTTCGTACCGAGAGCTTAGAGAAAGAATAAAATTAAAAGAATATGAAAGAATAGGATATAAAGAAGAATTAGAAAAACCAGAAGTAAATACTTTAATTAAAAATCCCATTATAATTAAAGTAGATAATCAAAATATTAAACTGGATGAATACGCCCTTCATCAAAGTATCTTAGAAAATATGGATAATTTTTTAAAGGAATTAGGAATTGGTTTTACCTATGCTGGCAGTGAAGTAAAAATCAAAATAGGTGATAGATATAACTATATAGATTTCTTACTATTTAATGTCAAATATAATTGTTATGTTGTAATAGAACTAAAAATTACTGAAATGAAAGCAGAATATATTGGACAAGTTACAAAATATATAAATTATGTTGATAAAAATATCAAAGAACCATTTAATGATAAAACAGTTGGAGTAATTATATGTAAAAAAGAAAATAAATTTATCTTAGAATATTGTACAAACACTAGAATATTTACTACTACTTATGAACTTGTATAACACAATAAAAAAAATAATATAAAATCAAAGAAAGCAAGTGATGTATATTAATTATTATAATGAAATTAAAGAAACTTTAGCCAAAAATGAAGCATATAAAAAAGTAAAAGATTATTCTAAAAACAAAAGTGATTTAAATGCTTACTATGAAGTAGGTAAATTAATAGTCGAAGCTCAAGGCGGAGAAAATAGAGCAAAATACGGAAATAAACTAATAAAAGAATATTCAGAAAAACTTACCAAAGAACTTGGTAAAGGATATAATATTACAAATTTAAAGAATATGCGACAGTTTTATATAAAAATGAAAGGTCGCACATTGTGCGACCAATTACATTGGAGTCATTATAGATATTTGTTAACCATTAATAATGATAATAAGTTTGACTATTATGTTATGATAACTAGAAAATTAAATTTATCGGTAAGAGAATTAAGAGAAAGAATAAAATCAAAAGAATATGAAAGAATAGGATATAAAGAGGAATTAGAAAAACCAGAAGTAAATACTTTAATTAAAAATCCCATTATAATTAAAATAGATAATCCAAATATTAAACTAAATGAATACGCTCTTCATCAAACTATATTGGAAAATATGGATAATTTTTTAAAGGAATTAGGAATTGGTTTTACCTATGCTGGCAGTGAAGTAAAAATCAAAATAGGTGATAGATATAACTATATAGATTTCTTACTATTTAATGTCAAATATAATTGTTATGTTGTAATAGAACTAAAAATTACTGAAATGAAAGCAGAATATATTGGTCAAGTTACAAAATATATAAATTATGTTGATAAAAAAATCAAAGAACCATTTAATGATAAAACAGTTGGAGTAATTATGTGTAAAAAAGAAAATAAATTTATCTTAGAGTATTGTACAGATAATAGAATATTTACTACTACTTATGAACTTGTATAACACAATAAAAAAAATAATATAAGACCAAAGAAAGCAAGTGATGTATATTAATTATTATAATGAAATTAAAGAAACTTTAGTCAAAAATGAAGCATATAAAAAAGTAAAAGATTATTCTAAAAACAAAAGTGATTTAAATGCTTACTATGAAGTAGGTAAATTAATAGTCGAAGCTCAAGGCGGAGAAAATAGAGCCAAGTATGGAAATAAACTAATAAAAGAATATTCAGAAAAACTTACCAAAGAACTTGGTAAAGGATATACTTACACATCCCTTAGCAGAATGCGGCAATTTTATATGTTGAATCAAAATCTTGCGACAGTGTCGCAACAATTCTATAATATTACATGGAGTCATTATACAGAACTTTTAAAATTAAAAAATATAAACGAAGTAAAATATTACATATATATCATAAACTCTCAAAACTTATCTGTAAGAGAATTAAGAGAAAGAATAAAATCAAAAGAATATGAAAGAATAGGATATAAAGAGGAATTAGAAAAACCAGAAGTAAATACTTTAATTAAAAATCCCATTATAATTAAAGTAGATAATCCAAATATTAAACTGGATGAATACGCCCTTCATCAAAGTATCTTAGAAAATATGGATAATTTTTTAAAGGAATTAGGTATAGGATTTGCTTATATAGGCAGTGAAGTGAAAATCAAAATGGGTGATAGATATAACTATATAGATTTCTTACTATTTAATGTTAAATATAATTGTTATGTTGTAATAGAACTAAAAATTACTGAAATGAAAGCAGAGTATATTGGTCAAGTTACAAAATATATAAATTATGTTGATAAAAATATCAAAGAACCATTTAATGATAAAACAATAGGCGTAATTATATGTAAGAAAGAAAATAAATTTATCTTAGAGTATTGTACAGATAATAGAATATTTACTACTACTTATGAACTTGTATAATTTATTATTAAAAAGGTGACAAATTATTCTACCACTTAAGTAAATTCAATTTTATTTACTCATAAAACACAAGGCATTGTTAAATAAATCTTCTTCAATCAAATTATTGTATAAAAAATATGTAAAGTTTTCATCAAAAAAGGAACTTTTTTTCTTTTGAAAAAAACTATTAGAGTATAATAAAAATAGAAAGCACAATTAGAAAGAGGATAATTAATGGAAAAAGCATATCAAAAAACTATCGAAGAAATATATAAAGAACTAGAAACATCAGATAAAGGATTAACAAGTGAAGAAGCTCAAAAAAGACTTCGAACATATGGTAAAAATGCCTTAATCGATAAAAATAAAAAAACTAAACTGCAAATATTTTTGGGTCAGTTTAAAAATCTTATGATAATTTTATTACTAGTAGTAGGAATTCTATCCCTAATATATTCAATAATTACAGGAGAAGATTTTCTTGAACCACTAGTAATCCTAGGAACAACTTTAGTTAACTGTTTTATGGGATACCTTCAAGAATCTAAAGCCGAAGATGCCACTGAAAAATTAAAAAAATATTCCGCAAATTATGTAACAGTTAGAAGAGATAATGTAAGTAAAGAAATAAATTCTAAAAATTTAGTTCCTGGAGATTACATTATCTTAGAAGCTGGTGATAAAGTTCCGGCTGATGCAAGAATTGTCAAAAGTTACTTTGCCAAAACCGACGAATCAATCCTAACTGGTGAAAGTGCAAACGTTGATAAAATTGATGACGTTATTACTAAAGATTCAATCCTTGCCGAAACATATAATATGGTTTACTCTGGAACCGTTGTTACTGCCGGCAAAATCGAAGCTGTAGTTATAACTACTGGAATGAATACTGAACTTGGAAAAATAGCTGGCGCCTTAGACACCAAAGAAGAACCAGTAACCCCACTTCAAATGAAAGTTGCCAAAGTCAGCAAATTCATAACAGGAGTAGCTGCCATTCTAATTGCCTTTGTTCTAATTTATGGAATTATCAATCACTATACAGTTTTAAATATCATTATGCTTTGTATATCTATGGTTGTCGCCAGTGTTCCTGAAAGCCTTACCATTGCTATAACTGCAACCTTATCAATAGGTGTCAGCCAAATGGCTAAGAAAAAATCGATTGTCAAAAACTTAGCCGCCATTGAAACCTTAGGAGCTACCGAAGTAATCTGTACCGATAAAACTGGAACACTAACCGAAAATCAGATGCACATTACTAAAATATACACTGATGAAAAAGAAATAACTTTACCAGATTTGAAAAATTATCAAACTTTAATTAACATTATGGACGGTTCTAATTCAGCCACCTTAAGCGATAATGGCAAATATACAGGTGATGCTGTTGACGTAGCTATTAAAAATCATCTAAAAGAAAATAATCTAAAACCAAATAGAGTTAAAAAAATAACTGAACTTCCATTTGACTCTGACCGTAAAATGATGAGTGGTATATATAAACAAGGAGAAGAAACATATCTTTATACTAAAGGAAGTTTAGAATCAATCATATCTCGGAGTAAACACATTTTAATAAATGGTGAAATAAAAACATTAACTAATGAAGATAAACAAAATTATATTCAAACAGAAACTAAAATGTCTGAAGAATCCTTAAAAGTTTTAGCCTTCGCTTATAAAAAAATAACTAAAGAAATAAAAAATGAAGATGATTATTTCCAAGAAGAAAATGACCTAATCTTAGTTGGGTTAGCCGGCTTTAAAGACCCAATTAGAAAAAACATCAAAGAATCAATTGATAAATGTAAGGAAGCGGGAATTAATGTCATTATGCTTACGGGTGATAACCTGCAAACCGCTATGACAATTGCTAAAGAAGCGGGAATTTGCGAAAAAGAAGAAGAATGTATTAACGCTTCTAACTTAACTAAAGAAGACATTCATAAAAATATTAATAAATATAAAGTATATGCTAGAGTAAGTCCAGAAACTAAACTTCAAATAGTTAAAGCTTTCCAAAAAAGACATAAAGTCGTAGCCATGACAGGTGATGGAGTAAATGATGCTCCAGCAATTAAACTTGCCAATGTCGGAATCGGTATGGGCAAAGCTGGAACTGATGTTACCAAAGACGTATCTGATATAATCTTGTTAAATGATAGCTTTGAAACAATTACAACTGCCGTTTCCGAAGGAAGAAGAATATACGATAACGTTATTGCCAATATTCTATATAACTTATCAAGTAATTTCACTGAAATTTTAATAATTTTATTCGGAATGTTAACTGGAAATACAATCATATCAGCTATTCACGTTTTGTATATTGACCTTGTTGCCGATACTGTTCCCTCTATTGCTTTGGCCTATGAAGGGGCCTCTAAAAACATCATGAAACAAAAACCAAATGGTATAAATCGTAAAATATTTACTAAGTTCTTTAGTGCTTTCCTAATTTTATCAGTTATTTTAGAAACAATAATTAGTTTAATTGTTTATTATCATTTCTTACCGAGTGGTAAAGAACTTGCTCAAACATTAGCTTTATTAAGTATTGTTATTAACGAATTTGTCTTTGCTTATAACTGTAGATCATTAAAAGAACAAATTCATACTAGAGGAATCTTTAAAAATAAACAGTTAAACATTGGCATTCTTGCCTTATTATTAGTTCAAGTTATTGTCTTCTTTAGTCCAATTGGTAAAATATTTGGCTTAACAATAGTTACAGTCACTCAGTTTATATATGTTTTTGTCATTAATATAATTTCTTTAGTAATTATTGAAATGTTAAAACCATGGATTGTTAAACACTTTAAAGATGAATAAAAAGAAGTTATCCACCATATAACTTCTTTTAATTTTCAAATAAAAGTCTAATATCAATACCTAAAGCATCAGCTATTCTTCCGGCAACAACAATTGTAAATCCCCTTTGCATTTTTTTACTTTCAATTTTTGCAATATAATTCATACTTATTCCTGCTTTATCAGCTAATTGTTGCTGTGTCAAATTAGCTTTTTTTCTATACTTTTTTATGTTTTTCCTAATTATATCGTAATAATAATTATCATCGTGTATCATAATATGCACCACCAGTCCATATTAATTGTCTCTAAAATTTCTAATTTAATATATGGACAATTTGTCCATATATATGTTATAATCAAAATAGAATAGGAGTGAAAAAATGCGAAGCAGATTTAACACAAGACAAAGAAACTATATAATATTAGGCTTATGTAGTATATTGTTAATAATGGCCGCTGGATATGCAGCCTTTAGAACCCAGCTTAATATTAAGGGAACAAGTAATATAACAAGCGAATGGAATGTTTTAATTACTAATATTCAAAGTCAAATAATAAATGGAAACCCGGAAGATGAAGAAGAACCAAGTTATACAGATACAACTGCAACATTTAAAACTAAATTATATTCACCAGGTGATAAAATGAGATATACAGTAACGGTAGAAAATAGGGGAAGTATCGATGCCGTACTTAAAACAATGGAAAATACAAATAGTAGTAATGAAGCAATCATATTTACGATTAATGGAATTGAACAAGGAGATACACTAAAAGCCAAAGAAAGTAAAACATTTACTGTTGATGTCGAATATAATTCAGAGGTCGAAAGTCAACCAGAGAATTTAACAAGTAATTTAGAAGTAACTTTAAATTATGTTCAAGCAGGTACAACAGATACCGGAGAAGTATTACCAAGTGAAACTAATTTAATGAGAAGCTATAGTAGTAATTCTCAAGCTGATTATCATAATGATGCATACCGTGAAAAAATAACGTCAATAGAATTTTTAAATAATAAAAATATTCCATCAGATGCCGTTCAAAGCTGGGATGTATCAGAAAGACAAGATGGAAGTGTCATGGCCTGGATAGTAAATGACCCAGCCAATACTGGATATTATAAACTATATATTGGTGGCGATGGTGGCGTAGTCGCTAATCCTAATTCGAGTAATTTATTTAATAAATTTACTCAAGTTAAAAAAATAGATTTAAATAATTTAGATACCAGCAATGTTACAAATATGATGAGTATGTTTGCTATTTGTACAAGTTTAGCAGATTTAAATATAAGAAATTTAAAAACCAGCAATGTTACAAATATGGCAAATATGTTTCTTAGTTGTTATGCTCTAAGTGAATTAGATTTAAGTAATTTTGATACAAGCAATGTCACTACGATGCGAGGCATGTTTGCTGGTGATAGAAATCTTAAAAGTATTAAATTTGGTCAAAGCTTTGATACAAGTAATGTTACTAAAATGGGTGTTATGTTTAATGGATGTGAAAGCTTAACAGAATTAGATGTAAGTAACTTTAATACGTCTAAAGCAATAGATATGAATTATATGTTTGGAGGTCTTCCTAATATTCATCTTGATTTGAGAAATTTTGATACATCTAAAGTTACTAATATGTCGTTTATGTTTGCTAATTCCAATTTTACATCATTAGATTTAAGTAGTTTTGATACAAGTAATGTTACAACCATGTCATGGATGTTTAGTGATGCGTCTAATTTACAAACGATATATGTAGGACCTAAATGGTCTACAGCTGGTACAGATACATATTTAATGTTTGATGGTTGTGGAACAGACCATGTAACTTTAAAATGAAAATTATAAACAATATAAATTATCTGTTTATAAAGTATAAAAATTCTACCAATTTATGGTAGTTTTTTGTATTATTTTCATAAAATAACTAATTATAATAATGGGTGATGTTATGTCAAAACGTGATAAAAAAGAAATAGTTCAGATGATACTTCATCAAAGTTTAGAAAAGAAAGACAAAGAAGAAATAATTGATATGTTAGCTGATTCTCCTATTGCCATAGATGTTGATAAAGAAGAAGAAAAAAATCTCACCTTTAGTGAGAAATTAGCTGACAAAATATCGGAAATAGCCGGAAGCTGGGGTTTTATTTTAATCTTTAGTTTATTTCTAATACTTTGGATAATTCTAAATACAATATATAAACATTTAGACCCGTATCCATTTATCTTATTAAACCTTATTTTATCATGCTTAACAGCTCTTCAAGCCCCTATTATTATGATGAGTCAAAATAGAGCCTCTAAAAAAGATAGCCTAAGAAATCAAAATGATTATCAGGTTGATTTAAAAAGTGAATTAATCTTAGAAGATTTACACAATAAAATTGAATTGATTTTAAAAAACGAGCAAAAATTAGTGGGTATTATAGATAAAATAATCGAAGAAACAAATAAGGAAAAGTCTTAAAAACTTTTCCTTATTTAATTATAAATTTATCATCTTGAACATCGATTGTTACGGTTGAATTAAATTTAACCTTCTCTTCGATAATTGCTTTAGCAAGTAAAGTTTCAATATTTCTGCTTACATATCTTCTAATTGGTCGAGCCCCATATTTCTCATCGTAAGAATTATCCACAATATATTTCTTAGCCTTATCCGTAAGAACTAACTTTAACTTTTTATCGTCAAGTCTATGTTCAATCTCGTGAATAATCTTATCTAAGATTTCATAAACAACATCTTTAGAAAGAGAATTAAATATAATAATTTCGTCAATACGGTTAATAAACTCTGGTTTAAAAGTATGTCTAAGTTCGCTCATAACCATTTCATGACTATTCTCATTATTGTCTAAAATATATTCACTACCTAAATTAGAAGTCATGATAATAATAGTGTTTTTAAAATCGACAGTCCTACCTTGAGAATCGGTAATCCGGCCATCATCCAATATCTGAAGTAAAATATTAAATACATCTTTATGTGCTTTTTCGATTTCATCGAATAGAACAATACTATATGGATTTCTTCTAACAGCTTCTGTTAATTGTCCACCATCATCATATCCAACATATCCTGGAGGAGAACCAATTAATCTCGCAACTGAGTGTGGTTCCATGTACTCGCTCATGTCAATTCTAATCATATGTCTTTCATCATCGAACAATTCATAGGCAAGTGATTTAGCCACTTCAGTTTTACCAACACCAGTTGGACCTAAGAAAATAAATGAACCAATCGGTCTGTTAGGATCTTTAATTCCAGCTCTGGCTCTAATAATAGCTTCACTAACTAAATGTAATGCTTTATCTTGACCTTTAACTCGTTTTTTCAAATTTTCTTCGAGATGTAATAATTTATCCTTTTCAGTTCCAACTAATTTACTAATCGGAATATTTGTCCATTTTGAAATGATTTTTGCGATTGACTCGTCATCGACAACATCACTCAAAATTGAATTTTTATTATTACTTTTTAGATTTTCAAGTTCTTTCTCTAAAGATGGAATAACTCCATGACGAAGTCTAGCTGCCGTCTCTAAATCGTACCTAGCCTCGGCATATTCCAAATCTCTATTAGCTTTTTCAATCTCTTCCTTCTTCTTGTTAATCTGGTTGTTAACTTCTTTCTCAGCTTCCCAGTCAGAACGAAGTTTACTTTCTTTTTCTTTCATATCTTTAAGTTTATTATCAATTTCCTTAATTCTATTCTTTGAAAATTCATCTTTTTCTTTCTTTAAAGCCTCACGTTCAACTTCAAGTCTCATAATTTGTCTTGTTAAAGTATCAAGTGAAGTTGGAACAGACTCAAGCTGAACCTTAATAGTCGCACAAGCCTCATCTACTAAATCGATAGCCTTATCCGGCAAAAATCTATCGGTAATATATCTATCAGATAAAGTAGCTGCCGCCACCAAAGCTTTATCCTTAATAGTAACTCCATGATAAACTTCAAATCTAGATTTTAAACCACGCAAAATTGTAATTGTATCAAGAACATTAGGCTCAGAAACTAAAACCTTTTGGAAACGTCTCTCTAAAGCCCCATCTTTTTCAATATATTTACGATATTCATTTAACGTAGTTGCTCCAATACAGTGAATCTCACCTCTAGCAAGCATTGGCTTAAGCATATTTCCGGCATCCATTGCCCCTTCAACAGCTCCAGCTCCCACAATCATGTGAATCTCATCGATAAACATAATTATTTCACCATCGGAATCTTTAACCTCTTTTAAGACAGCTTTTAATCTCTCTTCAAATTCACCACGATATTTAGCGCCAGCTACTAAAGCTCCCATATCGAGTTCCCAAATTCGTTTGTTCTTTAAACTGTTAGGAACATCACCTTTAACGATTCTTTGAGCAAGCCCTTCGACAATCGCTGTTTTACCAACCCCAGGTTCACCAATTAAAACAGGGTTGTTTTTTGTCTTTCTTGATAAAATACGGGTAATACTTCTAATTTCATCATCACGGCCAATAACCGGATCGACTTTTCCATCCTTAACTGCCGCAACAATATCACGGCCGTATTTCTCAAGTGGATTTTTTAGTCCTTCTTGATATTCTTGTTCTGGATTCATATTATCCCTCCATTCTAAAAAACTCAGCGCATTTTCTCACTGACTGTCTTAATTATACTACACTCTTTAGCACTTGTCAATATAGAGTGCTAATTTATTTTTGAAAAATTGTTTTGTGCTTTAGTTCTAATTTATTTAAAAAAACTGCCTATTATAAAAGCAGTCAATATATATACAAAAACAGTTAATGTTCCTTATTTTTTCAAATGTTCGCTTGTATAACTATTCGTTATACTATACAATTCTATTAGGGAAACTTAACAACTTAAGTACTTGCCGACTTCAATAGGAATGATGCTTGATAATATGTATAAGAAAGATTTTCTAATTTCTTCTCTTATTATAATTATCCTCCTACTTATAGGTTTGTTATTTACCATTGTAAATTAAAATCTGTAATAAGAGAAAAAGTACTCAATCAAACAGATTAAGCGCTTACTTTAAAGAAATTATAATTAGGTAAGTACTCGACATGGAAGAGTTAAGTATTCACTTTTTATTATATGAAGTTTCCCTCATCTGTATACGCAATATCACAAAAACTAGTACTTTACAAGACTTTTAACTTTTTGAATTTAAATCATATAAACCTAATTGATTTTTAATTTCTATATTGATAAAATGAAAATAAAGGTGAGAATATGAAAACTATATCTTTATGCATGATAGTGAAAGATGAAGAGGCTGTTCTAGACAAATGTTTAAAAAGTGTTCATGATTTAGTTGATGAAATAATTATTGTTGATACTGGTTCAACCGATAAAACCAAAGAAATAGCTAAAAAATATACTGATAAAATATATGACTTTAAATGGGTTGATGATTTTGCCAAAGCTCGTAACTATTCATTTTCAAAAGCCACTAAAGATTATATATTTTGGCTTGATGCTGATGATTATATGCCTGAAGAAGACCGTAAAAAATTTAAAGAATTAAGAAAAACAATTGACGGTTCAGTCGATATATATACTATGATATACATTTATAGCCGAGATAAAAATGGTAACCCAACATATGTTCAAAGAAAACATAGGCTCTTAAAAAGAGAAAACAATTATAAGTGGGAAAGCCCAATTCATGAATTTATTAATCCGACAGGAAAAATAAAACAAACAGATATAAAAATTATCCACAATAAAATAAAAATAAATGATCCTAAAAGAAATCGCCGAATATTTGAAAAAATGATTAAAGAAGGCCATAAATTTACTTTAAGAGAAGAATTTTGCTATGCCAGAGAATTCTACTATAGTAAAGAAATACCTGAAGCCATTGATAAATATGAAAGGTTTGTCCAAAAAACGATAGGAGAATATCAAAAAAATAAACATTATCTCTATCTTGCTCTTCTAGAACTATCTGATTGCTATAACATGATTGGAAATTCTCAAAAAGAATTAGATACATTATTTTTAATTTTAAAAAATCAACTTCCAACCGTTAAATGTCTATATAAAATAGGAGATAATTTCCGTCGCCAGAAAAAATATAACCAAGCTGTTTACTGGCTTGAACTAGCCGGAAATACCAAAGACAATTCAAATAACCCTGAATATGAAAAGTATTTAGTATATCTTGATTTAGGAGTATGTTACTATTATCTAAAAGAATATCAAAAGGCATATGATACAAATGAAAAAGCAGGAAAAATTATTCCAAATGATAAGACATATCTTGGAAATAAACAAATATATGAAAAATATTTAAAATAGGATTTTAATCAAAAATTCTATTTTACTTTTATTTATATAAATGTTATACTTTAACTGTAAAAAAGAGAGGAGACGAAATATGTCAAAATTAAGTAATCGAACTATCGTTATAATTGGCTTTATTATAATAATTGCTGGTCTCCTTTTAGTATCTGGTGATTACCTAAAATCAAAAAAAGACAAAGCATATAGAGAAGTAAGCGTTTCACTGTATGTCGATAGTGAAAATGGTACCCAAGACAATACTCCGCAAAATATCGATGAAGACCCAACTGAGCCAGAGCAAACAGAACCAGAACCTGAGCAACCAAGTAAAGATTATCATGGATACTTAGGAATATTAACCATTGATAAACTTAATTTAACCCAAGGATTTTATGATAAAAATAATTCCAACAACAATGTAAGCAAAAACATAACATTCCTTGAACCATCCAATTACCCTGATGAACAAAATGGTAACGTTATTCTTGTATCGCATTCGGGAACAAGTCGTATAGCCTATTTTAAAAATCTTTACAAATTAAATGTTGGTGACACCGCCAAAATCGACTATAAAGGAAAAATTTATACATATAAAATAGATGATATTTATAAAGAAAATAAAGATGGAAACGTAACAATTTACCGAGATACAAACAGAAGCACTCTTACTATGATAACCTGTACAAAAAATGACAATACAAAACAAACCGTATACATTGCTTATTTAGAAAGTGTAAATTAAAACAGCGTAAAAAAACGCTGTTTTTAAAATTTTCTATCGACAAAGAACTCTTTAATGTCAATCTCTAACACTTTTGAAATTCTATATAAAACGGCCAAACTAAAAGACTGTTGAACTTTTGCTGACTCAATATTACTGATTAAACTATGACTTAAATCACATTTTTCAGCAAGTTCCTCTTGTGTCATTCTTCCGTAATGACTGTATTTACTGTTATTATGTAACCTAAAATATTTTATATTTTTACTGACAAGTTCATAAATATATCTATCATCATCAGGCGAAAAATGCATATTTATCACCACCTGAATATATTTTCTCACTTATCAAATAGAAAAATTATATATAAATAATAGAATAAAGTTCTATCATAAGTGGCTTTTTTGTGATAAAATAATTTTAATAGGGATGGTAGATAAACTATGCATAGAGAAAATAAAAAAAGAAAAATAATTATATTTTCATTATTAGGTATTTTATTATTAATGGTAGGAGGCTATGCTGCTTTTAAAACAGCTCTTAATATAACAGGCACAAGTAATATAACAAGTGTCTGGGATGTAAGAATTACAAATGTTAAAGTAAAAGAAACTAGTGGCCTTGCTGAAAATGTAGGTGATTTATCATCATATACAAATTTAGATGCCAGTATGGAAGCTAATTTCTATGAACCAGGTGATTATATAACATATACGGTAACTGTATCAAATAAAGGAACTTTAGATGCTATGTTAGATTCCGTTAAATTAAATATTCCTGAGCAAGATGTAATAAACTTTAAAGTTGAAGGAGCAATATCTAAAGATGAATTAAAAGCTGGAAGTAGTAAAGATATTGATGTTACTATGGAATATACTGGTAATAATTCTGAAGATGTAGGAAGTGTAGAAGCCGATGTTAATTTAGATTATGTTCAAGATGGCCGTCCTACAGAATTTCCAGATGCCGATAGTCCAGAAGAAGATAATTTAAGAATAAAAGATATTATCTTAACTCCAGATGAAACAAG
>CALVRJ010000026.1 GCA_944358545.1 uncultured Bacilli bacterium
AGTTATAGTATAAAAATTATAAAGAAAGGAGTTTCTAATATATGTGAAAAAATCACATAATTAGATTATACGTGTAAATATGCGAGATATTAAGTTTAAAGAAGGGGACGATTTATTCAATTATAGAGTAGCGGCAATTATCGAAAACAAGGGTAAATATTTATTCCAAATAATGCCTGGCGATGAGTGTTTTACTTTAGTTGGAGGTAGAGTTCGGTTTATGGAAACTTCTAGGGATGCTTTAATAAGAGAAGTTTTGGAAGAAACTGGATATGACATAAGCAGAGCGGAGATAAAGCTTTCACTTATTGCGGAGAATTTTTTCGATTATAAGGATAAAAATGAGGTTGTTCACAATGTCCAAACATTGCTTTTTGTCTATAAGGTAAACATCGATGAAGATGTGATCAAAGAGAAAAGTTTTGTAATGAAAGATAAAGATGATACAACGTTGAACTGGGTAAGTTATGATGAAGCTAAAAAGGCCGAAATTTTACCGGAGATTAGTAAAAGAATTTTAGATGATGACAGTTTAAAATATGAACTGATAAATGACAGGCAATTTAGTTAGAATATATAAAACTGTGAAAGATTCAATAAAAAACTCGTTTTTCCTTTAAAAAACGGTTTTTTATTATAATATAAGTCTTAAACAAAATAATTTTACCATAATAAAAAGCCTAATAAAGTTTGGCTTTTTGGTTAAGAATTATTTTCGGTTAGAAATGCGATTAAATCTTTCGCTTTATTATATAAAGAGTCGACGTTTTTTACTTCCTTTTTGACTCCATTATAATTTACTTTTACACTATATCCATAGTCAAATATTTGTTGATTGGTGTAATTTTCTTTTAATATTTCTTCTATGAAAGATATTACTTTTTTGAATTCTCCGTCTGAAAGTTCTTTTATTTTAGTTAAATGGTTTTTGTTATTCAAAAAAGAGTGGTGTTGATCGTTACCAGATTCTTCATCCATAAACAAGCAATATTGATAGGTGTATACAGATTTGTCTTCCATAATTAAGGTTCCACCATAAGTCATTGTTCGGCCACCCCAGTGATTAACATTTAAAATAGCTTTTTGTCTTGCATCATCGATTTGTTCTTTCATTTTATTTGTTACCTCTTTTCTATATATTTATTATAACATATTTGATATAATTTGTTTAATTATATGTATATATATGGTAATATTTTAATAGATAGAGAAAGGATGAGTGTTTAATGGAATATGAAGTTAGATTTTATTTTCCTAGTGAGGAATATGATAATATTATTCAAAAGCTTAGTAAAATAGGTGATTTGAAAAAAGAGAATAAGAGATACGAAAAAACGTCACAGTTTGATCATCCTTGTGATGATATGAGTTTTTATACTAAAGAGATTGACGGAAGATTTAGAATAAGAATTACTAAAAGTGACGATACCGAAAAATGTATGATTAGCTGGAAGAGAAGGCTTCATTCACCTTCTAAGAGTGAAGTAAATAGGGAGGAAGAGGTAGAAGTTTCAATTAATTACGGCGAATATGATAATTTGATGTATTTAGTTAACAATGTTTTAAAAATGAAAGATATTGAAAGTTATGAAAGATATAGAACTATTTTTCATAATGAGGATGTGGAGATTGCTGTAGATGAGTATCCTTTCGGTATTGCATTAGAGGTTGAAAATAAAAGTAAGACAAAGAACCCTCAAGAAGTAGTTAAGACTTGGGTTAAAAAAATCGGGTTAAATATAAAAGATGCTTATCCACTTTCTTGGGATGATAAGTATTCAGAACTTTGCAGACAACAAGGAATAAAACAATATAGTCATGTTACTTTTGACCTTCCAATGCCAAAGGTAATTAACAAGAAGTAATTTAGGTGTAAGGAGGTGTTTTAATGAAGTGTATAAAAACTTTAGTAGATGAGGATTTTGGTTTAAAATCAATTAATTTTGATAATCCTCGAATAAGATATGGAGCTAGAGGTATTATAATTGGTCTTGATGGGAAAATAGCAATTTTTAATAAGACTAAGAAAGGTGAATATAAATTGCCTGGTGGGGGCATAGACGAAGGAGAGAGTCCAGAGGCCGCTTTTAAAAGAGAAGCTTTAGAAGAAACTGGATGTGAGATTGAGATAATAAAATTGCTTGGTACGATAGAAGAGGATAAGAGTTTAGATAATTTTAAACAAATTTCATATGTGTTTGCGGCGAAGGTTGTTAATGATGATTATTGTTTGAATTTAACCCAGAAAGAAAAGGATGAAGGTGCTAGACTTCTTTGGGTTAAAGATAGCGATGCTTTAAAACTTATTACGAACTGTTATGATAAATTAAAGGCTTCAGAATATGAAAATTTATATCATAGTAAGTTTATTGTTATGAGAGATAAATATATAATGGAGTATTATCTAAATAATAAGGGAGAAATTTTAAAGTAAAATTTAATTTTACTTTTTTGTTATAAAGTCTTTTGTTTTTAAGGCTTTTTTGATATATTATTATAGAGACAACTAGAGTATATGGAAATATAATTTTGCATTTTTATGAGTGCAAAATTCTTTGTGTTTATAGAAAGGAGTGTTTATGGAGGATTTAGAACTTGAAAAGAAGCATTTAGCTTGGACTTTAGATGAGTATGAGGAAATTATTTCAGATACGAATTTAAAGATTCGTAATTTACCTAATTTTTATAAGGGTGATTACGATAAGATGATGGAAGAAAAAGCAAGGCTTTTGGGCAAAAAAGAGGTAATAGAGAAAAGTAAGGATAAGCCTTATTTTGCCAGAATTGATTTTAAAAGTGAGAAAGATATGGATGTTTGCTATATTGGAAAAGTTGGAGTTACTAATTACGATAAAAAGATAATAACTGTAGACTGGAGGGCACCAATTGCTAGTTTATATTACGATTCAAATATTGGTGCGGCTTCTTATTTAGCTCCAGAAGGAAAAATTTCAGGAGATTTACTTGTTAAAAGGCAATATGATATAGAAGCAGGAGAGCTTGTTAGTTATAGTGATGTAGATACAGTTAGTAATGATGAACTTTTAAGACCTTATTTAGGAGTTAGTGCGGATAAGAGACTTAAGAATATAGTGGCAACAATTCAAAGTGAACAAAATAAGATTATAAGATGGGATATGAAAGACAATTTAATAGTTCAAGGGGTAGCCGGTAGTGGGAAGACGACAGTTGCCCTTCATAGAATAGCTTATTTAGTCTATAATAACCGAGACTTGTATAGACCAAGTAGATATATGGTTATTGGACCGAATAAGTTTTTTGGCGATTATATCGCAAATGTTTTACCGGATTTAGATGTCCATGGAGTTTCTCAAAATACACTTGAGGAGATGGCTATTAAATTTTTAGGTGAAGATTTAAAGGTAGAAAGTTCTTTGAAGATAGATGATGATGGTGGTAGGGCTTACTACATTACTTCTTTAAAGTTTAAAGAGGTAATAGATAAATATTTTAGAAAGTACACCGATGATTTGATTCCAAATAAAGATTTAATTTATAAAGATTTTAAGATAATAGGTTATGAGAAGATAAAAGATGTATATTTAGGAGTAAATACAGAGACTCATAAGAATTTAGATATTAGAATAGAGAAGACAATAGCTACTTTAGAAAAAGAGATACTCAGATATAAAGATGTGATTTTACAAAGATTACTCGATAGGAGTTTAAAAGATGATGATTTAAAGAAAATTAAAGATAGAGAGAGTCTAAAAAAAGAACTTAATACTGGTGGCAGTAGTATTTTGAAAGGTTATTTTAAAAAGCTTATAAAAACACCAAAAGAGATGTATGCCGAAATTATTAGGAATGAATTTAAAGATGGGGATAAGGCAAAAGAGATTTTAAAAGGTAATGTTAATTTAGAAGATTTAACGCCACTTATATATATTAAGTATTTAATTAGTGGTTCTGGTGAGTTTGAGAGGTTTAAACATATCGTTATCGATGAGGCTCAGGATTATAATACTTTTACTTTTGATGTTTTAAAAAAGATATTAAGAAATGCAACGTTTAGTATTTATGGAGATTTAGCTCAGTCACTATATGATTATAAAAGTATTAAATCTTGGGATGAGGTAAAGGATGTATTTAATAGATGCGAGATTCTTAATTTAGAGAAAAGCTACAGGACAACTACCGAGATAATGAATGAAGCTAATAAGATAAATAAAATTTTAGGTTATATTTTAGCAGTTCCGGTAATAAGGCATGGGGAAGATGTACATTATATCAGGCAAAGTAATATAAAAGATGATATAATTAGTATAGTAACAGATATGAAAGATAAAGGTTTTCAAAGTACTGCGATAATTACTAAAGATCAGAAGAAGTGTGATTTTATTTTTAATCTTATTAAAGATGAAATAGACGTTAAAAGAGTAAGTGATGAAGAGAAGTTTGAATCTGGAATATGCGTGCTTCCAAGTTATTTAGCTAAGGGTCTTGAGTTTGAGGCGGTTATTATTCCGGATGTTTGTGATTATAATGAGGACAGTAAGACAGATATGAAACTTTTATATGTTTCGATGACAAGGGCCCTTCATGTTTTAAATATTTTATATGAGAGGGAAGTACCAAAGATATTTAGATAAGGAGGCTATTTTGATGGAATACGAATATAGTTTTAAGGTAGATAGTTTAGAGGAGTATATAAAATATTGTGAGGATAATGGTTATGTAAAAAAACTTGAATATAATCAAGTTAGAGAACTTTTTACAAGTGATAATAAGATTTTAGCTAGAATTACAACGACGAAAACTGAAGATAATACAGATATATTTTTAGATTTTAAAGATGACGATGATTCAGATGAGATGTATAAAGAGTTAAGAGAAACTATTCCTTTAAGAGTAACAGATGAAAACAGAAAAGCAATAGATTCAATTTTAAATATTTTAGGTTATAAAAAGAAGAAACATTTAGTTAGAAAGAGATATATTTATAAAAAGGGAAAAGTAAAGTTTGAGATGGATGATTATACTAAACCTGAAGTTATGCATGTGGTGGCGATAGAAGGAGATAAGGAAGAGGCTACAAAGATATATAATGAAATAAAGAAAAAGATTAAAAAATGTTGACTTTTTCAACATAGTTGCATATAATATTAATGAATTTATTGGTGGCGATTTGAAATGGAAGAATTAAATTATAAAAAAATAGGTGAGAGATTGAGAAAACTTAGAAAATATATGGGACTTACACAAGAACAAGTTGCGAATATTTTAGGCTTGGGTAGGGATGCAATATTGAGAATTGAAAAGGGTGATAGAAAGATTGATTTACAAGAATTAATTAACTTTTCAAAATTGTATAGTATCAGTTTGGATGAATTAACTAGTGATGAGCATGCGATTAATAGTAATGATGTTGCATTTGCAAGAGGATTTAAGAATTTAAGTGAAAAGGATAAGAAAGAAATTATTAGTTTAATAGAATATAAAAATATATTAAAATCACAAAGTAAGGATAAATAATATGACCCCAGAAGAGTTAGCTAACAATGAATTAGATAAATTGAGAAAAAAAGGTGAGCTAATTTTTCCTTTAGATCCGTTTAAAATTCTTCGTGATTCAGGAGTAACCATTGTATTAAAAGATTTTGAAGATTTAGCTGGCATTATCATTAGTGATGAAGATAATTTTTCTGTTGTGGGAATTAATGCGAACAATGGATGGCAACGACAAAGATTTACGGCTGCTCATGAGTATTGCCATTTTATAAAGGACTTAGATAAAGAAAAAGAAAATTATAAAACTGATTATATTGAATGTTTAAAAAATACTACTGCAAAAGCAGAAAAATTTGCTGATGCTTTTGCTGGATATTTGCTTATGCCAACTGATGAGTTAAGAACTATATGTGAGCAATATAAAAATAAAAAAGGTTATATTGATTTTGAAAGTATTACAATAATAGCAGAATATTTTGGTGTTAGTTTTTATGCTTGTTTAAACAGAATAGCTTATGATTTAAAATTGATTGAGGGTGATACTTCACCTGGAGCGTTAAGACAAAGGATGCGTGAATATGGGGTATCTGCTAAAAGAAAAGAATTAATAGAAAATACTGCAGATAGTATACTATTATCTAATGTTGTGAGTTCAATGAGTTTTTTAATGATTGGTGTTAATAAATATACTGGTATGAAGTTTTTACAAAATTATATTTATAATGATAATAAACTTGAGGGGGTAGTAATTGATAGAAATAAATTAAATTATATACTGGCTGATTTAAATTACAATGGTATAAACAGTAAATTTTTTAATAATGATAGCGAAGAAATTGTAATGACACTTGGAAATCTAGAACTGCAAAAGTATGTGCTTAGTACAAAAGATGATGTTTCATTAAAAAAATGTAAGTATCTACATTCATTATTATTTAAGTATGTACCATATCCAGAAGATAATGGTAAATATAGAAGTGAAACGGCTTTGCTAAAAAATGGCACAATACAGACGGTTCCTCCTTATGAAATAGATAATGAAATTAGGAAACTTGATAACGAATTACAATTTTTTATGAAAGAAATAGATAAGTATGATATAGGAGAATATATAGAACAAGTTGCATATTTTACGTATAAATTTGTAGTTGTTCATCCGTTTCGAGACGGGAATGGACGAATATCAAGAGCTATACTTAATTGGTTATTAAGTAAGAAAAATATACCACCAATATATATAGATTCGAAAAGTCGAAAAGAATATTATGCTGCATTATCAAAAATGGATTTAGAGAAAAATCCAATACCATTTATAATGCTTATAGAAAAAAGAATAATTCATACAATTATGGAATTTAATGAGTATTTATTTGTAGACGAAATAGATGAAGAAAAACTTGATAAGGAGGAAGAAAATAATGAAAGTTAATAAATGGCCTCGTAATAATTATACAGGTCCTGGAGGTGGCCTATACACGGGTCCTGGAGGTGGCCTATACACGGGTCCTGGAGGCGGTGCATATACGGGTCCTGGAGGTGGCTTATACACGGGTCCTGGAGGTGGTTTATATACGGGTCCTGGAGGCGGCTTATATACGGGTCCTGGAGGTGGCTTATATACGGGTCCTGGAGGTGGCCTATACATGGGTCCTGGAGGTGGCCTATACACGGGTCCTGGAGGTGGCTTATACACGGGTCCTAGTGGTGGAGCATATAATGGTCCTGGTGAACCATATATGAGTAATATTCCACCATGGCCTATATTTGTAAAAGAACTAGAAAAAAGAGGATATATAAAAGAAGCTAATTTAATAAAAAAATATCATAAATGTAGTTAAAATATATGTTTGTATTAAATTTGTTAAAATTAGATTTATTAAAAAATATTTTTTAATTTTGTTTAATGTCATCTTCTTTTTTATTTATATATTGATACTTTCTTCATATTTTATAATAAAAAACTCCTACAAAAGTAAGAGTTATTTATCAAAATAATGGCGGAGTAGGAGGGATTCGAACCCTCGCACCAGTTTAACCCGATCTACACCCTTAGCAGGGGCGCCTCTTCAGCCTACTTGAGTACTACTCCAATAAAGCTTACGAATTAATTTTACCTAAAAAAAGGTTGTCTGTCAAGGAATTTTTCTAAATATGACATAATAATATTAAGGAGTTTTGATATAACGCGTGCTAAATGAAAGAAGGAATGACGATGTATAGTTTACTTTTTAGTGATTTTCCAAGAGGAGTAGAAAATCATAAGGAAGAAATAAAAAAGTATATTAAAGAAAATTATAAGGTTGCAGTTTTACCATGGGCTTTTCCAGTAGAAATTGATGCAGATAGATTTGAAAATGAATATTTTTCTAAAGATACTAATCGTTATCAAAGATATATAGGTGCTTTAAAAGAACTTGGTATTCAGAAGAAAAATATTATTATTTGTAATTGTTACCGAGATTCTAGAGAAAAGCTTTTAGAAATTTTGAAATTGGTGGATGTGATATTTTTACCTGGAGGTAATCCAGAAATGATGTTTAAGAAGGTTGTTCACGACACGGAGCTTTTATATATCTTAAAACATACTGATAAAATTGTAATTGGAGAGAGTGCAGGAACGGAGCTGCAACTTAGAAGATATTTTATTACGGCTAAAAATAATTATTATAAATATTTTGCTTTTTATGATGGCTTTGGTATATTGAATGATCCATTTTATTTGGATGTTCATTCTATTAATAATAAAAATTATTTAAATAAATTACAGCAAGTGTCTACGGAAACAAAAAAAGATGTATATGCAATTTATGATGGAGGGGCTATTTTATATAACCGAAGCGATGAAACTTTTAAAGTCTTAAATCCAGTTACGAAATTTTCGCCGAAGAAGTGAATTTTAAGATAATTTAATTTGATGTTTATAAGTATTTTACTTATTAACTCTTGCTTTTTAGTGAGAGTTTTTATTTTTATTCATTTTGGTGGCGATGATGTAATAAAATATGATATAATTTTTTTATGGAGGATACTTATGAATAAGAAAATAGTAATTGCTTTGATTGCTGCTTTGGTGGTAGTAATTATAGGGGTGTTTAGAGTTTTTGGAATGCAAATGGAAGGCGAAGATGAGGTAAAATTAGTTTCTTCACTTACGGAAAAGCAGGCACTGGATGAGAAAGAGTTGAAAATAGATGGTTATACTTTAGATAATCCCAATGTGGTAGTTAATCCTTATGAAAACTCCCCTTTAACAGCTTTAGTAATGTTTGAAACTGATGAAGAGGTTAGTCCTGGAGTGACTATTCATGGAAAAGATGAACTTACAACTTATACGCATACTTTTGAAAAAGGAACGGAACATTATTTGCCGATTTATGGACTTTATGCCGGAAGAGAAAATAGAGTTACGATTAAATGCGGGGATAAGGTAAAGGATATTACGATTAAAACTGATGATTTGCCTAGTGATTTTGTAATGCCTATAAGTGTTAAAAAGGATGAAAGTAAGCTTACTAATGATTTATATTTTTATACACCTTCTAGTAAAGGTTATACTTGTGCGTATGATGTAAATGGTGATGTTAGATGGTATTTAACAGAGTCAGCTATTTGGGAGATTAATAGACTTCAAAATGGTCATTTACTGCTTAGTACAGACAGACTGACTGAGGTTCCATATTATTCAACTGGTTTATATGAGATGGATATGCTTGGAAAGATATATACAGAGTATAGTTTACCTGGTGGTTATCATCATGATTATTACGAGATGGAAAACGGTAATTTACTAGTGGCTTCTGATGATTTTAATAATGATGCTGGGACAGTAGAAGATTATGTTGTCGAAATAGATAGAAAAAATGGAAATGTTGTAAAACGTTTTGATTTGAAGGATATATTAAAGATGACTGATGGAAAGAGTGAAAACTGGATAGATTATGATTGGTTCCACAATAATTCAGTGTGGTATGATAAAAAGACTAATTCGATTACTTTATCTGGAAGGCATCAAGATGCGGTGATAAATATCGATTATGGCAGTGGTAAATTAAACTGGATAATTGGTGATCCAACTAATTGGAGTAAGGAGTATCAAAAATATTTCTTTAAGCCGGTTGGTGATAATTTCGAATGGCAGTGGTCACAGCACGCAGCTATGATTACACCTGAGGGTTATGTTTTCTTATTTGATAATGGAAATAATAAATCGAAAAACGAGTATGAGTATGTACCAGCTTCGGAGAGTTATTCAAGAGGTGTAATGTATAAAATAGATACCGATAAAATGACAATTGAACAAGTTTGGGAATATGGTAAAGAGAGAGGTTCTGAATTTTATTCACCTTATATTTCTGATGTTGACTATTTAGATAAAGATCATTATATCGTACATTCAGGAGGAATTTCTTATAAAGATGGTAAAGTTCAAAATCAACCAGCCGGAATTGTTCATTCCGATACTTTAAGAAGTGATACTGTGGAATTGCTTAATAATGAGGTTATTTTTGAAATGGTGCTGCCGACGAATAATTATAGAGTAGAAAAAATGAGTTTATATGGCGATGATGAGTTTAAACTTGGAAAAGCTAAAGAAAGAGGTGGTTTAGGAGTTACTGATGCTGAAAGTGATAAGTTTACCTTAATGGGTAATTATCATAAAATAGATGATGAATATAAATCACATAAAATTTCAATTAAGAAAGAAAAAGATAGACTAGCTGTAACAGGAACATTTAAAAGAGGTACTCCAGTAAAAATAATCTTATATAAAGATATGATGGAAAAGGTTTATGATATGCGAATAAGTAGTCATCCATATACAGCTTTATGTGTCGACCTTGGTAATGATAACGAAGGTGAAGATTTTACGGTTACTAAATATATAAATGATGACGGACTGATTGGTAAATATACGATTTTTATTGAAATAAATGGAAAAATTTATCAAACAAATAAATATGTTTCGTTTTAAGTAGACATATTAGAAAATTTTTGTTAATATATTTAAATGTGAAAGGAAAATATATTAATGAATAAATGTCCTAAAGAAATTTTAATAGAAAGTCTTGGCGAAAAAGGTCAAAGAAATCTTGAAGCGTTTTTAAAGGATAGAGTGCCAAAACGAAAAAAGGTTTTAGTTTTAAAAACGAAAGATGGTTTTCGCAAGACTAAAAAGAATTAGGAAGAGTCGCTAGATTCTTCTTAATTTTGTAATAGGAGATGATTGGATGCGGAAAATGGCTGTAATATATAATCCGGTGGCAACAGGAATGAGAAAACTTAGTTTAGAACGGGTAAGAAAGCTTTTTAGTAAAAGGTGGAAAACAGATTTATTAGAAAGTAAAAAGGCAGGTGATACACCTATACTTGTGAGAAAGGCGAATGAGGATTATGACTGGATTGTAACAATGGGTGGTGATGGAACAATGGGTGAGGCAGTTCGAGCTTTAAACAAAGTTCCTCAACACGGAGTTTATTCACATATTCCAGTTGGAACAACTAATGATATTGCAAATAATTTTGGAATGAGAGGGTATGATCCTTATACGTTAATCGAGAAAATGACGGATTCACCAGATCTTAAGATGATAAAGATGGATGCTTTAGAAGTAAATGGACAGGCAGTTGGATATATTTCAGCTTGCGGAGCGTTTACTGATATTCCATATAGAACACCGAGAATTTTAAAAAAGTTGTTTGGAACTTTTGGATATTATGCGATGGCAGGGATGATGGGACCAGAAATTATTCATGATTTAATAAAGAAACCTTTAAAACTTAGATATTATAGAAATAATCGTTTGTATGAAACAGAAGCGCTTACTTTACTTGTCTCTAATTCACGAAATTTTGCGGGACTGAATTTATATCCAAAAGCTTCGATATCCGACGGGAAGTTTGAGGTGGCAATTTTAAAGAAAATTCCTTTTGCTAAGCTTTTGGATTTTGGATTAGAAGTTACAAATTATAAAGATGGTAATTTAAAACTGGAAGATTATGCAGATTACATCGATTATTTTCAAACTGATAATTTTAAGGTTATGATTGAAACAGAAAAGGATGCTTTGAATAATGATGGGGATGAATATAGAACAGATTTAAGAAAAGTTAGATACGATATTAAAAAGAAAATTAAGGTGATAGTTCCAAAGATTAAATAGGTATTAACAGTTTCTATTTAATCTTTTTTTCATATATATAAGTGAAAGGAGGTTTTATACTTGGAATATAAAGGTATTGATGTTTCTAAATATCAAGGAAATATAGATTTTAAAAAGGTTAAAAACGCCGGAATACAATTTGCAATCGTTAGAATTGGTTATGGAAGATATGAAAGCCAAAAGGATGAGTTTTTCGAAGCTAATTACGAAGGCTTTATGAAACAGGGAATTCCAGTTGGTGTTTATCATTATTCTTATGCAACAAATGTAGGTGAGGCGAAAAAAGAGGCGGCAGTCGTCTTAAAGTGGCTTAAGGGAAGAAATTTAAATTTACCTGTTTATTATGATATTGAAGATAAAAGTCAGGCTAATTTAGGAAAAAACACGTTGACAAAGATGTGTGAGGCTTTTTGTGAAGAAATTGAAAAAGGTGGATACTGGGCTGGAGTGTATGCGAATAAGTATTTCTTTACAACTTATCTCGATTATCAAAAACTGGCAGAAAAGTATACTTTATGGGTTGCTCAGTATAATAATATTAATACGTTTAATGGAAAATATGATATGTGGCAGTATACTTCTTCAGGAAAGGTAAATGGAATTAAAGGGAATGTCGATTTAGATATTTTATATAGAAATATATTTACAAATACTGATAAGGAACGAAATGAGCTGCCAGATTTAAGTGGATATAGAGGGAATTCAATTGTCGATGCATTAAAGGGAGTAGGATATGATTCGTCTTTTGAAGCTAGACGAAAATTATATGAGGAAGTAGGTTTTACTGATACTTATAGAGGAACAGCTAGACAAAATGAAAATTTACTTAATGCTTTAAGAGATGGTGGTAATGAATATTATGATTCTAATTATAAGGGTAATTCATTTGTCGATGCTCTAAAAGAAATAGGAATTGATTCTTCTTTTGCAAATAGGAAAATTATTGCTGAACGTAATGGCATTAGTAATTATAGAGGAACTAGTTTACAAAATACAAAGCTTTTAAAATTGCTTAAAGAAGGAAAACTTAGAAAATAAGTACCTTGACTTTAATAGTTATTTATTTTATAATTTAATTGTGCATTCAAATGAATGCACGTTCGGACATTTTGTTCGAAATCTTCTATGCATTAGGGGTACCCATGAAGGGTACTCTTTTTGGATTAATTTTTATTTAGTTATTGACTTAAGTTAAAGAAACTTTTATAATTTATTTGTAGTTTGAAATGAGCGATGACGGGCGTGGAAAACCTTGAGCTGTATGTTTAAAAGAGATTCTTTTTAGGATAAATAAGGTGGAACCGCGGAGTAATTCGTCCTTATACTTAAAGGAGTCTTTTTATTTTTAAGGAGGATTTTTATGGAAAAAGTTACAATGGAAAAGTTAGTTAATGTGTGTAAGCAATATGGTTTTGTATTTCAAGGTAGTGAGATTTATGGCGGGCTGGCGAATACGTTTGATTATGGTCCACTTGGCGTAGAGCTTAAAAATAATATACGTAAAGCTTGGTGGAAGAAGTTTGTTTCAGAGCATGTAAATATTTATGGTTTAGACAGCGCGATTTTGATGAATCCTAATGTTTGGGTAGCTTCTGGTCATGTTTCTAATTTTACTGACCCACTTATCGATTGTAAAAAATGTAAAAGTAGATATAGAGCAGATAAGTTAATCGAAGATTTTACAAACGGAGAAGTTACAGGTGATGGTTTTAGTAATGAAAAGCTTGAAGATTTTATCAAGAGTAATCATATTAAATGTCCAAAGTGTGGCAGTGATGATTTTACGAAAATAAGACAGTTTAATTTGCTTTTTGAAACTAGTATGGGGGTTACAGAAGATAGTAAAAATACAGTTTATTTGAGAGGTGAAACTGCTCAAGGTATTTTTGTCAATTATGCGAATGTTCAAAGAAGTATGCGGGCAAAGGTACCATTTGGAATTGGTCAAGTAGGAAAGGCTTTTAGGAATGAAATAACACCAGGCAATTTTATTTTTAGACAAAGAGAATTTGAACAGATGGAACTGGAATACTTTATAAATCCAAAAGATGAAAAAGAGGCTTTTGAATTTTGGAAGAAATATTGTATGGATTTTTTAATCAGTATTGGTATCGATAATGAAAATTTAAGATACCGTGACCATAAGAAGGAAGAACTGGTTTTTTATAGTAATGCGACTACAGATATCGAGTATAATTATCCACAAGGTTTTAGCGAGCTTTGGGGAATTGCCGATAGAACGGATTATGATTTAAAGACACATATTGAACATTCAGGGGCAGATCTTACTTATTTAGATCCAGAGACTAATGAGAAATATGTACCTTATGTTATCGAACCTTCTGTAGGACTTGATAGATTATTTTTAGCAGTTATTACTGATGCTTATAGAGAAGAAGAGTTAGAGGATGGAAGTGTGCGTGAGGTAATGAGTATTCATCCGGCTTTAGCTCCTTATAAGGCGGCTGTTTTGCCACTAGTAAAGAAGAGACATAGTGAGAAGGCAATGGAAATTTATAAGATGCTTTCAAGTGAGTTTAATGTTACTTATGATATGACGGGAAATATTGGAAAAAGATATAGAAGAGAAGATATCGCGGGAACTCCGTACTGCATTACGATAGATGATGATACCCTTGAAAAGGGTACAGTGACAGTTAGAGATAGAGATACAATGTGTCAAGATATTGTAAATGTCGGTGACTTAATTAGTTATTTAAATAAAAAAATAAAGTTTTAATTTCGCAAATTAAAGGTAATTTTTGGACAAAAAGTTAAAAAACGTTTTCATTTTGATAAATATATGGTAAAATTATTAGTAGTAGAGTGTGAAAAAACGCTTAAGGAGGATAAATATGGGTATAATGAAAAAAATATTAGGTGAGGACGAAGAAGTTTTTAACCCTACCGACGGTGATGGATTTTATGAACTTAAAGCTGAGGAGGCTTTGAATGATAATGGTGGGGCAAAAATGATTTTGCTTGAGCCTAGAGCTTATTCAGAATCACAACAAATAGCTGATCACCTAAAAAAAAGAAATACAGTAATTGTGAATTTACACCGAGTTACCCCTGAACAAGCTAAGAGAATCGTAGACTTTTTAAGTGGAACGATTTATGCGATAAACGGTGATTTACAAAAGATAGGTGGAGGTATTTTCCTTTGTACACCTAATAATATAAGTATTCAAGGGAAAATAGATAGTAATGCCGAGGGTAAAGGCATCCATGATAATGATGATATAGATATCGAGTGGTAAAAGATTAAAGAGCTAAAGAGAGGCAAAGTTTATGGAGAAATTTAGAAGGACAGTTAGAGGTTACAATCCTGAAGAAGTTAATGCTTTTTTGGATAAGGTAATCGCCAAAGTAGAGTCGATGGTTGCAGATATTAAAGCTAAAAACGAAGAAATTCGTAAGCTTAATGAACAAATTAAGAGTTTACAAGAAGAAAAAACAGAAAATACTGCAATGAAAGAGAAACTTGAACAATATGAAAGAATGGAAAGCACTTTGAATAAAGCGATTATTATGGCTCAAAAGACTTCTGATCAATTAAAAGTTGCCGCTCATAAAGAAAGTGAAATCATGATAGATGAAGCTAAGAAGAATGCTAGTAGAATTGTCAATGATGCACTGATGAAAGCTGAAAAAATAGAAGATGAATCATTAAAAGTAAAGAGAAACGTCGAGGTTTTAAAACGAAGACTTAAGACGATAGTTGAGTCACAACTCGATATTATAAATGATATTGATAAATTAGATTTATAAATCAGATGATGGAGACGGTATAGATAAAAATTTTAAAGAGAGTCGGTGGATGGTGCGAACCGATAAATTTTGTCTATATGGATCACTCTTGATGAGTTTTTCCGAAATTAATTTAAGAAAAAACGGTAACGCGTTATAGTTTTAAGGAGTATTTTTAAAAATGAAATAAGGTGGTACCGCGGGAAGACTCGTCCTTAAATTGGATGAGTCTTTTTTCGTCTTTTATGGTATAATACTTGAAAAGGTGATTGAAATGTTTGAGTATAAGGGAATAAAGATAAATTATATAAGATATGGTAATCCGGAAGGTGCACATTTGGTTTTGCTTCATGGATGGGGGCAAAATATTCAAATGATGAAACCAGTTGGTGATGGTTTGCAGAAAAATGATATTATAATTTTGGATTTTCCAGGTCATGGTCAGAGTGAGGAGCCAAAAGAGGTTTGGACTTTAGAGGATTTTGCCGACATGGTTCATGCACTACTTGAATCAATAGGTATTGATAAACCTATTTTAGCTGGTCATTCGTTTGGCGGGAAGGTTAGTTTGATTTATGCAAGTAAATATCCGACAGAGAAGCTTATTTTATTTGGAAGTCCGTTTAAAGTAAGAATAAAGAAGCCAACTTTAAAAATGAAAGTACTGAAGGGTTTAAAAAAACTTCCTGGTATGAATAAAATAGGAGAAGAAATGAAAAAACATATTGGTTCAACTGATTACCGAAATGCAAGTCCGATGATGCGAAAGATTATGACGCTTCACGTCAATACGGATATTACTGATTTGGTTTCAAAGATAAAGTGTCCAACGCTTATTATTTGGGGTGACAAAGACGAGGCTGTGCCGATTGAAGATGCTTATGAACTGGAAAAGTTAATTCCTGATTCAGCAGTTATTAAGTATGATGGGTGTACACATTATGCTTATTTGGAAAGACTTAATCAGACTGTTTCAATTATAAACAGTTTTATAGGAGAGGATAAATAATGGTAGTGAATTTTTTGATATGTAGTATTCCTTATTTTTTATATGTAATGTATAAGTCGCTCGATTCATTTCATATGCTTCAGCAGAATAAATACAATAGAAAGAAGACTTATTTAAAATGGCTTTTTAAAAATCCTAAACAATTTTTGGATTATAGTTTATTATTTGTTTTGTTCGGTATATTTTTATTTACCAAGGCATCTGATATTGTGCTAGGATGTTTTGCAGGATTTTATTTGATTTTAGTTATAAAAATGTACTTGGATAGTAAGACAAGTCAAAATAAGCTTCCACTAAAATATACAGCGCGAATGAAGAGATTGTTAGTTACCGATACGATTATTAATATACTTCCTATAGTAATTATGGCATTATTTGTAAATTCACAAACTGTAGTTTACTTTATTTTAATTTTAGGTTTAATTGCCGTTTTGAATAGACTTTATATTTTAATTGCTTTGCTTATAAATACACCAGTTGAAAGTTATGTTGGATATTATTTTAAGAGAAAAGCAATCAATAAGCTAAAAAGTATGCCTGATTTAAAGGTTATTGGAATTACTGGAAGTTATGGTAAGACTAGTAGTAAAAATATTTTAAATGATATTTTAAGTATTAAATACAATACATTACCGTCACCGAAAAATTACAATACACCTTTTGGTTTAATGATAACGGTTAATAATTATTTAGATAAGTTTACGGATATATTTATTGCGGAAATGGGAGCTTGTCAAGCGGGTGATATTAAAGAACTTTGTGATTTGGTTCATCCGAAGTATGGCATTATTACGAGAATTGGGCTTGCTCATTTAGCAACTTTTGGAAGTCAGGAAAATATTCAAAAAACGAAATTTGAGCTTGTGGAGTCACTTCCAGACGATGGACTTTGTGTTCTTAATGGTGATGATGAGTGGCAGAGAAGTTATAAGAAAAAAAGTGGATGCCGGGTTAAATGGATTGGCATTGAAAGCGAAGATGTCGACGTGCGCGCGATTAATATTACTTTGAGCCCTGAAGGGACAGAATTTGACTGTATAGTTAAGGGTGATAGTAATAAATATCATTTCCAAACGAGATTGCTTGGCCAAGCTAATGTTTATAATATTTTGGCTGGTATTGCTTTGGGACTTGAGTTTGGGATGAATATGGAACAACTTAAAGCTGGAGTGAGGAAAGTAAGAGCTGTTGAACATAGGCTAGAGCTTAAGCGCAAAGGAGATATTACGTTTATCGATGATGCTTATAATTCTAATCCAACGGGTTCAAAGATGGCAATCGATGTGCTTAAAATGATGCCAGGGAAACATATTATAGTGACTCCGGGAATGATTGAGCTTGGAGATCAAGAGTATGAAAAGAATAAAGAGTTTGGAATGAATATGAAAGGCTTGGATGAAGTTGTATTAGTCGGCGCTGAAAAGACGAAGCCAATTCAAGATGGACTTCGGGAGATTGGTTTTGACGAGAGCCATATTCATATTATAAATGATGTTTTGAAAGCTTTTGATTTAGTAAATAGTTTAAAATCAGGAGAAACTTATGTTTTGCTTGAAAATGATTTGCCAGATATATTTAATGAAAAATAGGAGGATGATTAAATGAAAATTAAGGTTGGAGTTATTTTTGGTGGCGATTCTGTCGAGCATGAAGTTAGTATAATTTCAGCTTTGCAAGCTATGGAAAATATCGATACAAATAAATATGATATTATACCAATTTATATTAGTAAAGATCGTAACTGGTATACTGGTGAAAGTCTTCGAGATATGGATACTTATAAATATTTCGATAGTATGAAAAAATATACAAAACAAATTACTTTAGCTAGAAGAGGCGAGGTAGTTTATTTGCAAAAGGTTAAAGGTTTCTTTAGAAAAGATATTGATTATATCGATGTTGCTTTTCCAATTGTTCATGGTAAGGGAGTTGAAGATGGAAGCTTAGCTGGTTATTTAGAGACTTTGGGAATTCCAGTTGTTGGACCATCTATGCTTGGAGCTTCTATTGGACAAGATAAAGTTGTTTTAAAACAACTTTTAACGGCAAATAATATAAAAGTTCCAGAATATGTTTGGTTTTATGATTATGAATATAATTTAGATGGCGATAAGATTATCGAAAATATTGAAAAGCTTGGTTATCCGGTTATCGTAAAGCCAGCGAGACTTGGAAGTACAATTGGAATTACTGTTGCGCATAATAGAGATAAATTGAAAGAAGCTATTGATGAGGCAATGGAATATGAAACGAAAATTTTAGTTGAAGAGATGGTACCTAATTTGCTTGAACTTAACTGTGCGGTTTTAGGTAATTATGAATATCAGGAAACTAGTTTAATTGCGGAAATGAAAACGGGCAATGAACTTCTTACTTTTGAGGATAAATATTTAAGAGGTGGCAAAGGTAAGAAAGGTGCGGCAGTGAAAACTGGTTCAATGAGTAATAGTCAGTTTGATGTTCCGGCAAAAATAGATGAGTCTTTAGAAAATGAAATTTATAAAATTTCTAAAGAGACATTTAGAGTTTTAAATTTAAAGGGTGTTTGCCGAATTGATTATTTGGTTAATAAAGAGACAGGAGAGGTTTTTGTTAATGAGCCAAATACAATTCCAGGTTCACTTGCTTTCTATATGTTCAAACCAAAGGGTAAGGATTATCCAGAACTTTTAGATGAGCTTATCAAGATGGCGATTAAGGATTATAAAAATGAAAAAAAGAAAACAACAAGTTTTACTTCAAATATTTTAAGTAATTATAATGGTGTGAAAGGATTTAAAAAGGGAGTTAAATAGGAATGAAATATGGCTTTGTAACTTATGATGATATTAATAATAGACTTGATAAGTTAGTTAATAGTAAAACTGTTAATAAAGTTCGTAAAAAGACGCCAATTGCTTATTCTCCTTGTGGATTTCCAATAAATCTTTATGAAATTGGAAATGGAGATAAGCATTTTGTAATTATGAGTGGTACCCATGGAACGGAGATTATTGGTCCTGATTTGGTTATACAAATGATAGAGTTTTTTGCTAATAATTCGGATATTAATCTAGAAAATATTACTTTGGATTTTATTCCACTACAAAACCCTGAGGGTTTTATTGTTGTAACTGAATCTATAAAGCCATATATGAAAGATTTAACAGCTGATGAGTTTGAAAAAATATCTCATGATTATTGGGATAATTATCGTTTAGATGATAGAAGATATATCATTATAAATGAATTATTAAAATCATTGGGTGATGAAGATACAGATGATTTTTGGAATATATATAGGTGTAAAAATATTGATAAACATCAATTATGGGAATTTTGTTTAAATCGTTTCAATATAACGAAAGAACAACTTTTAGAAAAGTGGAAAATTGCTAATGTCGATAGTTTGTTTTCATCAAATGTTTTAATGGTAGGAAATCGTTATAAAGTTTTTGGTAAAATTAATTATGAAATGTTGCCAGAGAAAGACGAGCGTTATCAAAAACTAAAAAGTAAAATTAAAACTATAATGGACTCTGATTATGATGGATATAAATTTCCTTCTGAATCTTTGATTGATTGGAGATGCAATAGTAATGGTGTTGATTTAAATAGGAATTGTCCAGAGGTTTTAAATTTAAAACTTAAAGAAATTGAAAAGAAGTCTGTTCTGTTTGGTAATTATCGATTTAATAATTTAAGAAGAGAAATTCCTGGTCCACAAGGAGTAGCATCTGTAAATCTAGATAATTTTACTTTTGAACCAGAAAATAGAGGACTGCTTTTACATTTGCAGAAATTAGCTAAAAATAAGAAATATTTAGGTTGTATTTCTTATCATGGAACAGGTGCGGTTATTTATTGTCATCCTTTAAGACTAGAGAAATCATTTAATGAGAATAAAGCAATAAGAATTGATTCTATTAACGAACTTTATGCGGATATTTATTCTTCGGTAACTGGTTATTCTAAGGTTGATTATCCTGATAAAATTACTGGAACTGGAGATATGATTAGAAATTTAATTCCTGGTTTCTTGATAGTTGAACTTTCAAGAATGGGTGGTAATCCATTATCACCATATGGTGATAAAAATGGTAATTATAAAAGTATAATAATTGATAACATTAAAGCTATAATTAAGCTGATTGATTTCCTTAGTTCATTAGAAAAAAATAAAATTAAAGAATAGAGAGATTTGTAATAAAATAAGAAGGAGATGACTAACTATAAGAAGTCAAGTAATTTTCTTCAAAAATCTTAAAAAGATTTTTATTCCACTACAAAAAG
>CALVRJ010000027.1 GCA_944358545.1 uncultured Bacilli bacterium
GACACAGCCCTAAGTGCCGGATAGGAACGGCAAAATTTTTTACACTTCTATTACTTCTTTATCGCACATTAGCAAAGTGGCAAGGAAATTTTTAATATCGATTTTGAGTTTACAAGTCCAAAAGGAAAGGTTAAAATGGTAACTAAAAAAGTTAGTGTGACAGTTGATGATGATTTAAAAGTTACATATAGTTTAGATTAATCTCGGAGGATTTATGAAGAAGAAAATTTTGATTATTGTTTTTGCTTTAGTTGTTCTATATTTGATTTTTAGAGTTTTGCCGTTTGGATTTACTTTAAAAAGTTATACTTATAATGTGAGTGATGGGAAGCAGACCGTGAAATTAGGTGTTCCTAGATTATCATTTATGAGTAAGGTAAATGATAGAAGTTATGCATATAAAAATATTAGAGGAAATCATGTTTTAAAGAATGAGGTTAAAGATTATTTAAATACGTTAGAGAAAATAGAGTGTAATGATACAACTTATTATTATGATAAGAAAAATGATTTTACGGTTATTGATTACGGCATTAAAAATAATATTTTATATAATACGATTAGCTATGATGTGAGATATGGTAATTATTGTTTTTGGCAAAAAGCTGAGGATTACTCTAAAAAAATAGGTGGTATGAAAAGAATACATGGTATGGGTGATAGTTATTCACTTTCACCGGATAAAGAATTTACGCCTATGCTTATGGCCATTTTTACTGATGATTTGGATGAAGAAAATTCAAAGTTTACAGCTAAGTTAGAAGTGGTTTATTTGACTTCCATGCCAGATGATTGGAGATATGTTTTAAGAAATGAAATCGAAAAGTCAAGTGGAACTTATGAGATTAAAGATGATAAGTTATATTACACGAGAGATAAAATTTCTTTTAAAGCGGATGGCGTTAATATCCCAAAAATGTCCATTTTTAAAATAGATGAGGGTAAGTTAATTTTAGAGGATAATTATTTATCTGATTATGCAGATGAGGTTGTTTTAGAGTAGGTGGTTTATTTGGATTATAAGGATGATGAAGCTTATGATAAAGGAAAAATGTATACTTTTATAGTGATTGTAATAATAGGTGTTATTATATTTATTTGTTTAAGTATATATTTTTCTTTTAAGGCTTTAGGCGATGATTTATCTAAACATGTTTATTATTACGTAAATATTAATGATAATAATAAAGATAAAATTATAAGTCTTTTGAATGAAGAAAAGGATAATATTGGTGGTACTCACGATTACTGTGATTCGATGTATAAGATTGAATATTATAATGCTTTTCCAAAAGGCACAAATTATACGATTTACTGTAAGGAGAAAGATAATATAATTTTTAGTGTTGATAAAGATGATGAAGATAAATTACAAAGTTATATTTATGATAATGGTGATGTAGAGAAAAGATAGTGGGGTGGTTAGATGAAAAAATATTATTTATTTGAAATGAACCTTTTTTGGCTACAAGTGCTGTCTATTATATTACTTGTTTTGATGTTTATATTAACGGGATTTATATATGATGGGGTAATGTTAGATAGTTTTTCTTTAAAATTAGTATTTATTTTAATAATTCCTTATTTGATTTTACATGAGCTTTTGCATTCTTTGGCTTATGTTTTAAATGGGGCTAGTTTTAAAAATATTACTTATGGCATTCATTTAGAAAAAGGGGTCATGTGCTGTTTATGTAAACAAAATATAAGTAAAAAAAATATTTTAATCTCATTACTTTTTCCATTTGTTTTTATTGGCGTAATTACTTATGTTATAGGTGTTTTATTTAATAATTCATCTCTTATTTGGCTTTCTATTTTAAATATATCAGGTTGCTCTGGTGATTTAATGATGTTTTTAGGTCTTTTGAGACTTAAGAATTTTGAATATAGCGAATATGATAATCCAGTTTCTTTTGGTATTTATACTGATGAGGATTTAAGTAAAAGAAAAATGTTTGGTTTAAAGTTTATAGGAGAAAAGAATAGTTTAGAGAAAAACGATATGCGAAAGATTAGTATAAGTAAAGTTAGTATTATTATATTTTTGATATTTATTTGTTTAGGTAGTTTAGCTATATTTTTAAATCAGTAATTTTATAATAGCACTTTATTATTGATAATTGATATTTTTTTGGTATAATTTTGAACTAAAGGAGGAGTTATGAAATTAGTAGTTAAACATTTGAAAAAAAGTTTTGGAACGAAAGAAGTTTTAAAAGATATTAATTTTGAATTTGAAAAAGGGAAAATATACGGTTTACTTGGGAGAAATGGAGCTGGAAAAACGACTTTTTTCAATTGTCTAAATGATGATTTAGAAATAGATAGTGGGGAGTTTTATTTATTAGATAATGAGAAGAAAATAGATATAAAACCAGAAGATATAGGCTATGTTTTATCGACACCTAATGTACCGGAGTTTTTAACTGGTAGGGAGTTTTTGAAATTTTTTATCCAAATTAACGAGGGTAGAATTAAAGATTTAAAATCAGAAGATGAGTATTTTGATTTTATGAAAATAGATAAGGAAGATAGAGATAAATTATTAAAAGATTATTCACATGGAATGAAAAATAAGATGCAGATGCTGGTGAATATTATCGCAAGCCCTAATATTTTATTATTTGATGAGCCACTTACATCTTTAGATATTGTAGTTCAAGAAGAAATGAAACAAATGCTTAGAGAAATAAAGAAAGATCATATTATTATATTTTCAACGCATATTATGGAGCTTGCTTTAGATTTATGTGATGAAATTGTCATATTAAATAAAGGCGTACTTGAAGAGATAGATAAAAATAATATGGATAATTCTCATTTCAAAGAAAAAATAATGGAAGCTTTGAAGGAGGCTAACTATAAAAAGTCAAGTACTTTTTAATAGTTTTGTCATAAATGGAAATAATCCCACGCCAAAAGACTCCAAAAATGGTAATTTTTAAAATTTTTGGAGTTAGGATGAAATAAATTTTTATATAAAAATTTATTTAAGTAAAGACGGATCAAATTGGATATTTTGAGTTTCTAATTTGTAAATAACTCTAAGCAGTTTTTTACAAACGTGAGATAAAGCAACTCTATGACATTTACCTTCAGAACGTTTCTTAAGGTAATAATCATAAAATGTAGGATTATATTTAATAACAACATTTGCAATGTTCATTAAAGCATGTCTCAAATATCCAGAACCACGTTTAACCATTTTGCCTTTGTTAAGCATTGTACCTGATTGATAAATACCAGGTTCTAAGCCGGCAAAAGATAGTAATTGAGCTGAATTTGAAAACTTAGAGAAGTCTCCAAATTCAGAAATAATTACAGCAGTGGTAAGTTCACCAATTCCAGGAATAGAAAGAGTTGGTGGATTAAGTTCTTTGACAATTGTAGAAATTTGTTTATCTAATGAATTTATTTTGGAATCAATTTCATTATAAAGATTAAGAATAGTATCAAGTTCAATTTCAAATGTTTCATCTGATTCACCAATTGAATTTTTAGCAAGTTCTTTTAACTTAGCAAATTTAACATAAGTAAAAGAGCCTTTAGATATTTTATTTGGTGTTTCAAAGTCACGCATTTTAGCCATTTTTTCAGAAGATTTATATTTTCCTAAAAGATATAATGAAGTAGCTGAAAACATATTGTTAAAAAATGGCTTAAATTCAGGAAAAATAATATCTAACACATTAGTTAATTGAACCATATACTTGCTTCTTTGTTTAACCAAAGTTTCTCTTAATCTAGAAAGTGACTTAAGACCATATTTATGATAAAATAGTTTTGAATTTGGCTTATATGGAACTGACATAAGTTTCTGACATATAATTTTAGTGTCAATCTTATCTATTTTAGTTTTTCGTAAACTCAAAGATTTTTTAAACTCTTTGATTAACAGAGGATTAAATTCCATAAAAGTATAATTATTCTTTTCTAAGAATAATTTCAAATTCAAACCATAATGTCCAGTAGCTTCTAAACCAATACGGACATTAGAATTATCATAGGGTTTCAATAAGTCTAGAAATTGTTGAAATCCTTTTTTGTTATTTTCAAAAGATAAATCGTCTACAATTACTTCACCTGTATCATTATTACAGATGAAACAATCGTGTTTGTATTTTGATATATCTATTCCAACATATATCATATACATACACCTCCTTAGGTTAGATTTTTAGCACTGTATGTTTGACCACATAATTTTTTATCATGTATCCTCGCTGACAATATAAAACATCAAAGTGTTAACTAACTAATCAACAATTAAATAAAAAACTGTGGTAAGAGCCTCCTTGAACAGTCAAAACTGTAGAAAAAAAATAACAAATCCACAGTGCGAGATTTATTATATAGCTAATTATATAATAAATCAAAAAATATAAATAGAAAGGGATTAATCAATATAGAAATTAATTAATATTTCTATAAAATTAATTATACGAGGAATAAAATGTTAAAATCATTTATATTATCCTTTAGACTAAGAAATACTTATAGAGCTAATAGTATTATTTATTCTATAAAACAGTTTCCAATCATTAACAAAATACTACCTGATAGTTTATATAAAAATAAAGGTTTAAAAATATTTGCAAATATAATTAGTATATTAATAGAAATTATATTTACTTTTATCGGAAAATTTTTATATATTGCTTTTATGATATTTTTAATGACATTTGTTTATGAGACAAATAAAGCAGATACATTTTTAAATATATTTATGTTTTTAACACTATGCGGGGCAGTACTTAATACATATATGTTAAGTCCTACAAAAGATAAATATTATGCGATAGTTTTAATGAATTTTGATGCGAAAAAATATGGATTATCTAATTATTATTATCAACTATTAAGGGTTATAATTGGGTTTATGCCATTTGCTATATATTTTGGTCAGATGGCAGGCATTCCTTTATGGCTTTGTATATTAATGCCATTTTTTGTCCTTTTGGTAAAACTGATGGTTATGGGTTACTGCTTACTTGAGTTTAAGAAAACTAAGAAAGCTAGAAATGAAAATATACCAACAGCTATAGTTTGGGGTATTGTAGCTGTATGCGTGCTATTGGCTTATGGACTTCCAGCTATCAATATCACTATTAATCAAAATATTTTCCTAATAGTTTTTGCCATTGCTTTTATACTTGGATTAATTAGTTTAAAAGTGATAAATGGTTTTAAAGATTATAGGAAAATGTATAAACAAGTTTTAACGGAAACTAATGTATATGCTGCCTCCGATAATAGTGGCACTAAAGTAATGAAAGAAATTAGTCTAAAACAAATTGAGTTAGATAAAAATTATACAAGCAATAAAACAGGCTTTGCATATTTTCATGATTTATTTGTTAAAAGACATAGTAAAATTTTAACTAAAGCAGTAAAAAAACAATCGGTTATTATATTACTTATATTTGCCGTAATCTTTATTGTTATAAAGAAAAATCCTGTTATGGCAACACAAATGAATAAATTTATACTTACATATTTACCATATTTTGTATTTGTTATGTATATTATTAATAGAAGTTCATCAGTAACGCAGGCAATGTTTATGAACTGCGATCATAGTATGCTGACATATAGATTTTATAGAACCCCTAAAGTTATATTAGGAATTTTTAAAGAAAGATTAAAAACATTAATATTAATTAATTTAATGCCAGCTTTACTTATAGGTTTAGGTTTAGCTATGACATTATATTTATCTGGTGGCACGGATAACCCTATAAATTATTTAGTAATAATTGTATCAATTATCGCAATGAGTATATTCTTTTCAGTTCATTATTTGGTTATGTATTATTTACTTCAGCCATATAATGCCAGTACAGAGATAAAAAGTAGTACATATAATGTTGTTCAGTATCTAACTTATTTTGTTGCTTATTTCTTTATCGGTGTAAAAATTCCAACTTTATATTTTGGTTTGGCGATGATTATATTTTGCGTAGCTTATTCATTGATTTCCCTAGTATTAGCTTATAAATATGCTCCTAAAACTTTTAAACTTAGGATGTAGATTTTAGAGTTACCTTTTTGGTAATTCTTTTTAATAGAGTGCAATAAAAGGTGAAAATTATCAAAAGTTTGCATTCGATTGCATTTTTTTAAAAAATATCAAAAGTTTTTGTTTAACTACATTTTTATTTAAAATGTCACTTACTTGTCATTTTAGCTATCATATAATTAAAGTGGCAAAGGAGGAAATTAGATGGAAATACTAAAAGTTCAAAATCTTTCTAAAGTTTATGGAAAGGGAGAAAATAAAGTCATTGCTTTAAATGATGTATCTTTTTCAGTAGAAAAAGGTGAATTTGTGGCTATTGTGGGAGCTTCGGGTTCTGGAAAATCAACCCTTCTTCATTTAATTGGTGGAGTAGATAGACCTACTAGAGGAAAAGTATTTATTGATGGTAAAAATATTTATGAGATGAATGATGATCAATTAGCTATTTTTAGAAGAAGACAAGTTGGAATTATTTATCAGTTTTATAATTTAATTCCAATATTAAATGTAGAGGAAAATATTACGCTACCATTAGAGTTAGATAATAGAAATGTAAATCAAAAGGATTTGAAAGAGTTACTAGAATTACTGGGATTAGAACGCAGGAAAAATCATTTACCGAATGAACTTTCTGGAGGACAGCAACAAAGAGTTTCTATTGGAAGGGCTTTGATTACGCATCCGGCGATTATTTTAGCCGATGAGCCTACTGGAAATTTGGATTCTAAATCAAGCGATGAGATTGTATCATTACTTAAAAAGTCAAATAAAGATTATAAGCAAACAATTATCATGATTACACATAATATGGAAATTGCTAAGCAAGCTGATAGGATTATAAAAATCGAAGATGGAAAGATAGTACAGGAGGATTAGGTATGAAAGTTTTAAATAAACTGTCATTAAAGAACCTTCTTTTGAATAAAAAAAGAAGTATAGGTACTTTAATTGGTATCGTACTATCTGTGGCACTAGTATGTGCGGTTGCGGGAATGTTTATCAGTTTAAAGGATACTTTAGTTCAGACGGCAATTCAAAGTCAGGGTAATTATCATATTGAGTTATATAACCAAAATGATGAAGATGTAAAAGTTTTAGAAAATAATCGCGATATAGAAGAAATAGAGATTTTAAATGATATTGGTTATTCAGATTTTAATGAAAAAACCGAGGATAGACCATATATTCATTTGTATTCTTATAAAGATGAGAAAAGTTTTACTAATTTAACAGTAGATTTGCTTGATGGAAGATACCCAAAAAATAGTAATGAAATTTTAATTAGTGAAGAGTTATATTTACTTAATAAAGATAAATACGATATTGGTAAGAATATTACTTTGAATTATGGAGAGCGAAAGACGCTAGATGGATATGTTATGACTAAAGAAAATCCATATAATGAAGATGAAGTAATAAGTAATTCAATAGAGAGAACATTTACTATTGTAGGTATTATGGATAGAGATTATGAATTAGATCCAAATGGCGATCCAGGAATCGGATGTCTTACGCTTGGTTTAGAAAATAATTTTAATAAACAGCATAGTGTTTATATAAGGTTAAAACATCCAACTAGTTATGAGAAATCTTTTTCAGAAATTTTAGGAACTACTTTTACAAAAAAATCTCCAATAGTAACCGATGAATATAGTGTGAATGCTTCACTGCTTAGGTGGCAAGTATTAAAGTTTGATTCTGGTACAACTACTATGATTTATTCACTTATTACGATTTTATTAGTAATCATTGTAGTAACGAGTGTATTTTGTATTAAAAATTCTTTTGATATATCGGTAATGGAGAAGAAAAAGAATTATGGTATGCTGGCAAGTGTTGGAGCAACCAAAAAGCAGATAAAGAAAAGTGTTATTACCGAAGGGTTGATGCTTGGGGTTATTGGCATTCCAATAGGTATTATTGTAGGTTATATAGCTGTGTTTATTTTAACAATTATAGTCAATTCGGTAATTGGTGATTTTATTACGAGAAATGTAGAGATGAGATGTATTATATCATTATTTCCTATATTAGTATCTATAATACTTGGAGTAGTAACAATTTATTTTTCAAGTTTAAGAGCGGCTAAGAAAGCTAGTAAAGTAAGTCCTATAGATTTAATTAGAAATAATGATGATGTTAAAATCAATAAGAAAAAAGTAAAAAGTCCATCTGTTATTAAAAAGTTATTTGGTATTGGAGGAGTAATTGCTTATAAGAATTTAAAAAGAAGTAAGAAAAAATATAGAACAACAGTTATTTCTCTAGCTGTTAGTGTGTTTGTATTTATTAGTATGAATACATTTATGTATTATACATTTTCAGTAACAGGTACATATTATAAAAATATTGATTATAATGTTATGGTAACATCAGCTTTTGATGATAGTCCAAAAATGGAAGATGTTTTAAAAGTGAGTGGAACAGATGATTATACGATGCTTTATCAATCTAAATGGACAAGTGATGGCTATTTAGAGATTAGTGATTTATCTAAATTAACTGATTTTGGAAAAGATATTATGGATGAAGGTTTAAAAGAGCAAGGATGCTTTGATGAGCGAAAAGATACCTATAATCTTGATTGTAACAAGAAACTTCAAATGAATGTAATTGGCATTGATGAAAATTCTTTTAAAGAATATGCGAAAAAATTAGGACTTAATTATAATAGTGTGAAGGATAAAGGTATTTTAATTAATAATTATAGATATATTAATGCCGATAATGTTCAAATAGAAAAAGGAATTTATAATTATAAGAAAGATGATGTGATTAAGGGAATATATAATAAAAAGCCTTTAGAAATTGAGGTAGCTAAGGTAACGGATAAAAGGCCAAGGGGACTTGAAAGATATTGGAGTTATGGCGGTTATTTAATTGTATCAGAAGAGGTATTTCACGATTTAGGATTTACACCTTATATTTTAACAATCCAAGCTGATAATCCGACGCAAGTTAGTTTAGATATAAATGAAAAGATTCCAGAGTTAAGTGTCGTAAATATTGAAGAAAATGTTCAAGCTGAAAAATCAATATATTTACTTATGTCAATATTCTTATACGGGTTTATTACAGTTATTACTTTAATTGGAGTTACGAATATATTTAATACAATTACATCTAATTTAGAGCTTAGGCAAAAAGAGTTTGCTACGCTTAAGAGTGTGGGCATGACAAGAAAAGAGTTTAACTGGATGATTAATTTAGAGACAATATTTTATAGTATTAAAGCCTTAATTTATGGTGTGGCGTTAGGTTTGGTAGGTTCATATTTAATATATCTTGCGACAGCAAGTAACATGGATTATGGTTATCATTTTCCACTTGCCGCAATTATTATTTCTATCTTGGCAGTATTTATTTTAGTGTTTATTATTATGCGTTATTCAATGAGTAAAATTAATAAGCAAAATATTATTGAAACAATTAGAAAGGATAATATTTAAAAGGGAAAATTAAGCCCTTTTTTGTTATAATATTTGTAGGAAGGAGAATATCATGAATGTATTATTAATCGAAGATAATGAGAGTATTATAACTGGCTTAAAGTATTCTTTAGAAAAAGAAAACTATAAGGTGTTTCTTTGCATTAATGCATTAGATACTATAAAGTTTTTAGAAGAAAATAAGCGAGTTGATATTGCGATTATAGATGTATCTTTGCCTGATGGTAATGGTTTTGATTTATATCAAAATTATATAAAAGAGAAAAATATTCCTAGTATATTTTTAACAGCTAGGGATAGCGAAGATGATATAGTCAAAGGTTTAGAACTTGGAGCGGAAGATTATATGACAAAACCTTTTTCAACAAAAGAATTACTTGCTAGAATGAAAAGAAATATTATGAGGCATAAAGATGAAACGATTATTATGGTAGATGGTATTAGTTTTGATTTTGATAAAATGGAAGTACGCAAAGATGGAAGGGTTATTTCTTTAACTAGACTTGAACTTATGATATTACAGCTTTTATTTACGAATTTAGGTAAAGTTGTGAGAAGAGATTATATAATTGAAAAAATATGGGAATGGACTAGAAATGATGTTAACGATAATACGGTTACAGTTTATATGAAAAGGATTAGAGAGAAAATAGGTGCGAATATAATTATCACCATTAAAGGAATAGGGTATAGGATAGATGATACTAGAAAATAAAGTTCATTTAAAAAAGTTTTTATTAACATCAATTATTTTAGTTATTGTTTTTCTAATTATAGGAAATATATTTTTCTTTTATCAATATCATGCTTATACACAAAATTACAATAATAAGTTAGCTTCACTGGTTAGTTTACTTGAAAAAGAGTATCCAGATATAGATAGAGATGAACTGATTTTCATTTTAAATAATGATGATAAAGTATCTGAAGATATTTTTAGTAGATATGGAATTGATATTCAAAATGAATCTATAATTTTAGAAAATGATAAATTATTTATGGTGTTTATTACTATATATAATATTTTATTTATTGGTTTAGCTTTAAGTCTTATTTTTCTTTATTTAAAGCATGAGAAAGACCAAAATAAAGAGGTTAAAAAAATAATAAAATTTACCGAAGAGATTAATAAGAAAAATTATTCTATTAACGTTGATGAAAATAGTGAGGATGAACTTTCTATTTTAAAAAATGAGCTTTATAAAATAACAATTATGTTAAAAGAAGATGCGGAAAATTCTAAAAAAGATAAACTTAAATTAAAAGATTCTTTATCTGATATATCTCATCAGTTAAAAACACCATTAACTTCAATTAATATTATGCTGGATAATATTTTAGATAATCCAGATATGGATAATAATACAAAAGCAAAGTTTATTCAAAATATTAAAAGAGAGATTACAAATATTAGCTTGCTAGTTAGTGAGATTTTAAAACTATCTAGATTTGATGCGAATGTAGTTAGGTTTGAGAAACAGTCAGTTTTAATAATTGATATTATTAAAAAGGCTATTTCTAATGTGGAAATGATGGCGGAGTTGAAAAATATTGAAATTAAAATAAATAAGCATAAAGATGTAAAAATGGTTTGTGATAAGAACTGGCAAGTAGAAGCTATTACTAATATTTTAAAAAATTGTGTAGAGCATTCTAAAGATGATTCTATTATTACAGTAGATATAGATTTTAATAAAATATATAAAGAGATTATTATTAAAGATAATGGTGAAGGTATTGATGAGAAGGATTTGCCACATATTTTTGAGAGGTTTTATAAGGGTAAAAATTCTTCTAAAGATAGTGTAGGAATAGGACTTGCTTTAGCAAAAACGATAATTGAAAAAGATAATGGTTCTATTACTATAAATTCTTGCAGAGGTAAAAGTACGACGTTTGTGATTAGATATTATTAGTGTTACATTATTGTAATGTATAAATAATTTAAGGCATGGTATAATGAAAGGTGAAAAGCGGTGAGTTTATGAGGACAATTTTAATTATAGAAGATGATAAGGCAATTAGAGATGAACTTAAACAATTATTAGAAACATCAGGCTATAAAGTTATTTTACTAGAAAAATTTGATAATACTTTAGAAGATATTTTAAAAAACAAATTTGATTTATTACTTTTAGATATAAATTTACCTAATTTGAATGGGGAAATGTTATTAAAGGAGTATAGAAAAGTATCAAATACACCAGTTATTATATTAACAAGTAGAGTGGGTGAAGCTGATGAAGTTTTATCGATGAGTTATGGAGCTGATGATTATATAACCAAGCCTTATAACCCAACGATATTATTACTTAGAATTGCGAATATTTTTAAACGAATGGAAAATAATACGAATGTATTTTCTTATGATGATATAAAGGTTTATCCAAGCAAAGGGTTATTAATAAAAGACGATAAAGAACTTGATTTAACAAAGAATGAAATGATTATATTTACATGTTTACTTAATCATAGAGGTGATATTGTATCTAGAGATGAATTAATGACTGAACTTTGGAATAACGAAGAGTATGTTAATGAAAATGCTTTAACAGTTAATATCAGTAGGTTAAGGGCTAAACTTGAAGATTTTGATGTTTTGAAAGCGATTGAGACAAGAAAAGGACAAGGGTACAAATTATTATGAAATTTGGCAAATATTTACTCGACAAATTTATAGAAATTTTAATTGTTTTTTTAGGTTACATCATTATTTTAATGATGCTTTTGGCTTTTAAAGTAAGTACTGATGTAGTTATTGGTATATCGGTAGTATTTGTACTTATTTGTTTTTCGGTAATTCTTACAGGATATTTAAAAAGGAGAAAATTTTATAATCATTTAATTAGTAATGTAGAAAAATTGGATAAAAAATATTTAGTGTTAGAAATGCTTAATAAACCATCATTTTATGATGGAGAAGTGTTTTATGAAGTTTTATATGATATTAATAAATCGATGAATGAAAATGTGAAAAAATATGAAATTAGATTAAATGATTTTAAAGAATATATTGAGCTTTGGATTCATGAAATAAAACTGCCGATTGCGAGTTTAACTTTGATGAACCATAATCAGAAAAGTAAAATAGATAAAAGATATGTTGAGCAAATTAGACGAATCGATAATTATGTCGACCAGATACTTTATTTTGTTAGAAGTGAAAATGCGGAAAAAGATTATTTGATTAAAGAGGCCAATTTAAAGAAAATTATTAATAATGTAGCTATGAGAAATAAAGATGACCTACTTGAGAAAAACATTAATTTTATGGTAGATGTAGGAAATATTAGGATTTTAACTGATTCAAAGTGGCTAGAGTTTATAATTAATCAAATCGTGAGTAATTGTATTAAATACACTAAAGATAATGGAGAGAAAATTATAAAATTATATATAGAAGAAGATTCTAAACAAATTAACCTGCACATCTATGATAATGGTATTGGAATACCTTCTAAAGATATTAAAAGAGTGTTTGAAAAAACATTTACGGGTGAAAATGGCAGGACTATGTCTAAATCGACTGGTATGGGACTTTATATTGTTAAAAAATTATGTGATAAACTTGGACATAAAATTACTATAGATTCTATAAAAGGTGAGTATACAGATGTTATTATTTCATTTGCGAAAAATGATTTTTATAAAATAGGAAATTAGGTTTAAGGGTTACAAAACTGTAATACATTGTAATATTAAAGTGGCGACTAAATCCTTTTTTTATCATAAAATTAAAGCATGAAAGGAGAAAATATATGGAAAGTATTTTAAAAATTTACAATGTAGAAAAATATTATGGTAGCCGGTCTAGTCTGACAAAAGCTATTGATAATATATCTTTTGAAGTTGAAAAAGGTGAGTTTGTCGCGATTATGGGGGCATCTGGCTCTGGAAAGACAACCCTTTTAAACTGTATATCTACTATAGATAGAGTAACTTCTGGTCATATTTTTGTGGACGGTGAAGATATTACTAAACTAAAGGGTAACCGCCTTAATAAATTTAGAAGAGAAGAATTAGGCTTTATTTTTCAAGATTTTAATTTACTTGATACCTTAACTGCTTATGAGAATATTGCTTTGGCTTTATCTATTCAAAACGTACCTTATAGTGAGATTAAAGTAAAGATAGAAAAAGTAGCTAAAGAACTCGATATTAAAGATGTTTTAAATAAATATCCATATCAAATGAGTGGAGGACAAAAACAAAGAGTTGCATCCGCAAGGGCTATTATTACAAATCCTAAATTAGTCCTAGCCGATGAGCCAACAGGAGCTTTGGATTCCAAATCATCTAAGATGTTACTTGAAAGATTTAATTATCTAAATAAAGAGTTAGAGGCAACTATTTTAATGGTTACACATGATGCTTTTACAGCTAGTTATGCAACGCGGGTTATCTTTATCAAAGATGGTAAAATTTTTAATGAGTTACGTAAAGGTAATGATACTAGAAAAGAATTTTTTGATAAGATTATTGATGTCGTAACTTTATTAGGTGGAGATTTGAATGATGCTCTTTAAGTTATCTTTAAAAAATATTGCGAGAAGTATTAAAGATTATGCCATCTACTTTTTTACTTTAATTTTAGGTGTGGCAATATTTTATATATTTAATGCAATCGAAAGTCAAACAGTTATGATGAATGTGTCATCATCAACTTATGAAATTATAGATCTTATGAATAATATGCTTTCTGGTGTAAGTGTATTTGTCGCATTTATACTAGGATTTTTGATTATATATGCAAATAGATTTTTAATGAAAAGAAGAAATAAAGAGTTCGGTATATATCTAACTTTAGGTATGAGTAAGAGAAAAATATCATTAATCTTATTTTTTGAAACATTAATTGTTGGCGTTATATCATTAGTAGTTGGGTTAGTACTTGGAACAGCTTTATCGCAAGTGATGAGCCTGCTTGTGGCTAATATGTTTGAAGCAAAAATGACAGAGTTTGAATTTGTTTTTTCATCGGCAGCTTGCCTAAAAACGCTTATTTATTTTAGTGTTATGTATGTATTAGTTATGATATTTAATACATATGCGGTAAGTCGTTCTAAGCTAATTGATTTACTTAATGCGGGTAAAAAAGCAGAAAAGGTTAAAATGAAAAACCCATGGCTTTGTGTAATCGTATTTATTATTTCGGTATGCACTTTAGGTTATGCTTATTGGTGTGTAACGGGCGGAATAAGCGATATGCAGTCTGGCAATACAATACTTATTCCTATTGCTTTAGGAGCTATTTCAACATTCTTTATTTTCTGGTCTTTATCTGGATTACTTTTAAAAATATTTATGAGTATGAAAAACGTTTATTATAAGGGACTAAATAGTTTTACATTAAGACAGTTTAGCAGTAAGATTAATACAACGGTATTTTCAATGACCATTATCTGTTTAATGTTATTTTTTACAATATGTATTTTATCTAGTGCGATTTCGATTAGAAATTCAATGACGGCTAATTTACAAACCTTAGTACCTGTGGATATTGAGATAAATAAGAAAATGGATTTACCAGAGGGTGCGGAATTCTCTTCAGCTGTAGTAGCAGATTCTAAGGTTTCCGTTAGAGAGACACTAAATAGATTAGGCTTTGATGTGAATAAGTATTTTAAGGATACTTTAGAGTTTAATTTATATGTTAGTAACGACTTTTTAGTTAGAGATACTTTAGGCTCAGCTTATGAGGAGATAGCTAAACAATTTCCATATTTAGATTATAATATGGCGGAGACTTTTATTAAGGAAAGCGATTATAATAAGCTAGCTAAATTATATAAGTTAAAAGAGATTGATTTAAATGACGATGAATATGCGGTTATAGCGGATTTTGATTCTTGGGCTAATATCAGAAGTGAAGGACTTAAGCATGGAACAACTATTACTTTAAATGGTAAAACCCTTAAGCCAAAATATGATAAGTGCGTAGAAGGTTTTGTTAATATGACTAGTAGTCATGTGAATACGGGAATATTTGTGGTTCCAGATGATACTTTGGTAAATATGCCAAGAGAGACAGGAATATTAGTGGCCAATTATAAGGCAAACGATGATGGGGGCAGAGAGAAAATAGAGGATATGATTATTAATTTAGATGATAGTCCTTATGCCGAAAACACTTATATTGGAGCAAGCACAAAGATATCAATATATGAAGGCAGTATTGGTCTTGGGGCAATGATTACTTTTATCGGCTTATATTTAGGTATTATATTTTTAATTGCGAGTGCGGCAATACTCGCTTTGAAAGAGTTATCAGAATCTACGGATAATAAAGAAAGATTTCAGATGCTTAGAAAGATTGGTACAGATGAAAAAATGCTTAATAAGGCATTATTTAGACAAATTGGAATATTCTTCTTATTCCCACTTGTTTTAGCTATTATTCATTCGATATTTGGAATTAAGTTTTGCGTTTATTTATTAGAAACATTTGGTAAAGGTGAGTTATTAAAATCAATTATTATGACAGCTTTAATTATGGTGTTTATTTATGGCGGATATTTTGTAATTACTTATTTGTGTAGTAAAAATATTATAAAGGAGAGATTATAGTGGAAGATTTTCGCAGTAAGATGTTTACTATTTTAGGAACTATTATTGTTATTATAGTATTTTGCGTGATAGTATGGTTACTATTTTATCAAGAATCTGCATATTATACTCAGGTAGATAATGCTAATATGGAAAAATTGAATTCTGGTGATATGAGATATGAATATACACTAAATGCTTATGATAAAAATGGTAACATGAAAGAAGTGACTTTTAAAACAAGCAGAGAATTAAAAGAAGATGCTTATTTAAAACTTGATGTGATGATGTCAAGAGGTGTGAAAGCATGGGAGGAAGTATCCTATAAGGAATTACCTAGTGAAGTAAAGGAAAAGTATAATAAATAATTATTAAAGCAAACTTTTTAAAATATTAATTTTTAGTTTGCTTTTTTTGATATAATGTTGGTAATTAATGGAGAGGAGTGAATTGGTGAGATTAAGTGGATGGAAAGTATTTCAAATTATCCAGTTTGTAATATTTCTTTTTATTAGTATTTGGTTAATTGTAAGAAATGTTGATGGCAGTGGAGCCGAGAATACATTTGATGTAAAAATTATTAGTTTGTCTGTTTGGCTCGGATTTTATTTATTTTTACTGGCGATAGAATTTGGAATAAGATTTTTATTTGTTATTAGAAAAAAATAGTAGGGAGAAAAAAGATGAAAAAGAAAATTATAATTGCAATTATAGTTATTGTAATTGCGGTAATAGGGGTTTTAGGATATATGGTTATATCTGATTTAGGTCAAGAGGAGAAGCTTAATCAAGAATTTTCAGAAATAGCCGATTTATCAAATGCGGAAAATATTAATACTGATGAGTTAAATAAAAGGTTAGATAGAACAGTTACGACAGGTGATTATGCGAAAGTAGAAGTAGCTTTAAAATCATATTTAAAAGACACGCTTAAAATAAGTGAAGGCATTATGAACGTTTTAAATGATGAGAGGATAACGAATTTACTTACATTAGATAATTATAAAAATGATGGTACGGAATTTACCGAATCTAAAAAGTTTATTGAAGATACACGAGGACAATTAGAAGATGATAAAAATAAACTTTCGGAATTGTTAACAAAAGAAAAGGCAATGAGTTATATTGAAAATGAAAAATTAGACAGTTATTATGTAGATATATATGAAAAAGAATTTGCCGAAGAGATAGCAACTATAGATGATGAGTCTTTAGAAAAATCGTTAGATGAGATAATAGAAATTTTAAATATATCAGAAAAAGTATTGAATTTATTATCAGAAAATCCTAATAGTTGGACACTTACCGATGAAAATATTGTATTTTCTAATGAAAGTTTAGCTAATCAATATGATGCGTTAATTAACTCAATAGGCTAGTCTTATGCTAGTCTATTTTTATATGCTAAAATATGATATAATTATCTAAACAATAAATAGTAATTTGAGATATGGTAGGAGGTGTGAAGATGTATAAAACAGTTGTTATAGAGTATTCACCAAAAGCAGATGATATGGCACAAAAAGTAGAAGAAAAAGCAAATGAAATGTTACAAGATGGTTATGAACTAATTACAATGTCGATTACAGGAACAGCAAAAGCAATTTTAGTATTTAAAAATTAAGTAAAAAATAAGGAGTTTCTATGAATAGTATTATAGTATATGGCTCTAATTATGGAACGACAAAACAATATGCAGATGAACTTTCAAGAAGAACTAATATGAAAGTAATTTCTTTTAAAAAGGTTAATCAGCAAATAAATGATTATGATAATATTATTTATTTAGGTGCCTTGTATGCTGGTGGAGTATTAGGAATGTCAAAAACGCTAAAAAAATTAAATAATATCTTAAACAAAAAGATTATTATTGTAACAGTAGGTCTTTCGGATCCAACAGATGAAGTAAATAAAAATAATATAAGGAATAATATAAAAAATCAGATATCAAGAGAAGTTTTTGAAAAAGCAAAAATATTTCATTTAAGAGGTGGAATAGATTATTCAAAGTTAAACTTTGCTCATAAAACTATGATGAAATTGCTATATAATGCAGTTAAGAATTTACCAAAAGAAAAGCTAACAGCTGAAGATAGAGCAATGATAGAAACTTATAATAAAAAGGTTAATTTTATTGATTTTTCGAGTTTAGACGAAATAATTAACGAAGCACAAAAATAAAGACAAATTACAATTTAGTGGTTTTAAATAAAAATAGTAATTTGTTAAAATGGAGGAGTGGTTATGAAAAAAACAATATTAACTATTTCAGTATGTGGGGTTTTGATATTAGGATTAACAGGATGCAATAATGCAAATAAAACTGATACTGAAGATAATAATGATATTCATACTTTTAAAGCAACTATATTAGAATGTAATCAAAAAAATATGATTGTTAAACCTGATGAGACAGAAGATGAATATAAATCTAGTGATCGATTTATAATTCAATATACGGATGGATTTACGTGTCGAGTTGATACTAAAGTTCAAATCACGTATGAAGGCTTTATTGATGAAAGTTATCCAGCCCAAGTTGGAACGACAAATATTGAAATAATAAAATAAATTACAATTTAGTGATTTGTTTAATAAATAGCAAATTAAAAGAGAGAGTTATGAAAAAGAGAATAATAGTGATTACACTTATTAGTTTGTTAATTTTATTCTTTATAATTATTTATTTACTATATAAATTTAATTATATACCACACAAGATGTATAGTAATGAATATTTTAATATAAAAACTTATACAAGCAATATAGATAAAGATAATGATAGTATTGATGAACAAACGGATATATTGAATAATGTTCGTAAATATATAGCAACAAATCCAAAATATAAAAGTAAATATTATGCGAGTGGTTATCCAGATGATGGATACGGTGTTTGTACAGATGTAGTTGCTTTTGGATTAAAAGGTGCTGGATATGACTTAATGGAATTAGTAAATGAAGATATAAAAAATAATAGAAATAATTACAATATTGATACAATAGATAAAAATATAGATTTTAGAAGAGTTCAAAATTTGAAAATATATTTTGAAAATAATGCTATTTCTCTTACAACTGATGTTTATGATATTGAAAATTGGCAAGGTGGAGATATAGTAATATTTCAAAATCATATTGGAATAGTATCGAATAATAGAAATAAAGATGGTGTTACTTTTATTATTCATCATGCTAATCCATTTCAAAAATATTATGAGGAGGATATTTTAGAATCAAGAGATGATATAATAGGACATTATAGAATGAGTTAGATAAATTACAATTTATCTAATAGTAAAATGTAAAGATATTTTTACATTAAAAACAAGCCATGTAAAGGAATCTTGATAGAAAACAGAATGATAAAATGATAGAATTTGTCTTGTTAGGAGGAAATTAGATGGAAATTAGCAAATGTATAAAAGATGCTAGACAAAATAATAACATTAGTCAAGAAAGTTTAGCTGAACAATTAGGAGTTTCAAGACAAACTGTATCTAGCTGGGAAACTGGAAAAAGTTACCCTGATATTGTTAGGGTAATTAAAATGAGTGATATATTTAATATTTCGCTTGATAAAATGTTGAAAGAAGATAAAAATTTAGTTAATAATATTCAAGAAAAAATGGATACTGTAAAAAGTAATAAGTCTATTGTTTTTACAATATTATTTGCTATTATCATTTTTGGAGGAATGTATTTAATTCAGACATTTGTGGATATTCCTAAAATTGATAATCTATATTTAAATATAGGAGTATTGATTGCATTTATAGTTGGTGTTTTAACTTATTTATTTTCTAATGTTTATGTTGGTAAATTTTTAAATCAGAAAACATCAAATAAAAGTATATTGAAAACAATTATTGTTATGCTTGTAATTGTATCACTATTCTTTATATTTCCACTTATAGAAGATTTTACAGTAGTATCTTGGCAAGTATTTATAGCACGAATAGGTATTATTGCAATATTTGTTCTTATCTGTATGTATATCTTTAAAAAAATAGATAAATGTTAATTAAAAATTCTAATTTATTGAAATGTTAAAATACATTGCTTGTAGCAATGCATTTTTTATCGTAGAATTGAAATAACGAAAGGGGGAAATTTATGTTAAAGGATAATTTAAAAACTTTAAGAAAGAACAAAGGTCTATCTCAAGAAGAATTAAGCGTTAAATTAAATGTTGTTAGACAAACAATATCTAAATGGGAATCAGGATTATCTGTTCCAGATGCTGAAATGCTTATATCTATATCAGAAGTTTTTGAAACTCCAGTTAGTGAAATTCTAGGTGAAAACATTGAAGAAAAAGAAAAAAATGATATAAAAGTAATATCAGAAAAATTAGAAGTTATAAATGAACAACTATCTAGGGAGCAAAAGAAAAAAAGAAAAAGAACGATTATAATACCTTTAAAGTTCACACTAAATAAAAAGAACCAAAATATGGTAAAATTTATTTAGAAAGAATTTGGAG
>CALVRJ010000028.1 GCA_944358545.1 uncultured Bacilli bacterium
TGTTTTAAAAGCTGAATATCCTACAGCCATTAAAAGTAATATACCAACTAATGAAAATATTATTATTTTTCTTTTTTTATTTTCTCTATGCATAAATATCTACTCCTATTATTTAAATTATAATTTAAATTTTAAATTTATGCAATACATTTTGCAATATATTTGCATTGCATTATTTAATGTGTATTTGTATTACAATTTATTTAAGGAGGTCTTTATGGCATTTCGGATAAAATCAGATAAAAAAGAAACGGAAAATAAAACAATAAGATTTCCGCTTGAACTTATTAACGAAATAGAAAAAGCTATTGTAGGAAAGGATGTATCTTTTTCAGGTTTTGTTATTCAGGCTTGTGATTATGCACTTAAAAATATGGAGGATAACGAAAAGAAGTCTACTAGTGAATAGACTTCTTTTACTTAGTAAATACAGTTACAAATATATCTATTAACATAAATATTATTAATAGTAAGGTTAATTTTTTGGGTATCTTTTTTTCTATTTTATCGATAATTGGTTTTATTAAATATATTAAAATAAAAGATAATATAGTCCAGGTTAATGATATTTCTAAAGTTATGTATTTTCCGATATTAAATTTATAGTTTTGATAATTCCATAATGTTTTGTGGAAAAGGTTTTCAATTAAAATTCCGCCTAGCCATTCTATTAATGTTAGTATCAATATGGTGCATATAAAAAATATTATATTTTTAACTGTTTTGTTTTTATTAATTTTAGTAGATATTATTTTATATATTTCGATTACTATAATAGCTCCAATTCCATATATAGGTGTCCATGGTCCATAAAGAATGCCACTTTTAAATTCGTTTAATAGAAATAGGTTGTATGTTCCTTCTAAGAAAAAGCCTAAAACTGAATATATAAAAAAACAATTAATTATATACATATTATCACCATTATTAATATGTTTTTTTTAATTGTTTTTAAACATTAAATCTAAAATGACAAATGTCGCCATCTTGCATAACATAATCTTTGCCTTCAAGACGAAGTTTTCCGGCTTCTTTAACTTTTAATTCACTTCCGTATTTTTTTAAATCATCAAAGCTCATTATTTCGGCTTTAATAAATCCTTTTTGAAAATCAGTGTGAATTATTCCAGCACATTCTGGAGCTTTCATGCCTTGTTTATATGTCCAAGCTCTTACTTCATCTGGACCAGCTGTTAAGTATGTAGAAAGTCCTAGTAATTTATATGAAGCTTTAACTAGTTTATCTAAACCGCTTTCATTGATTCCTAAATCTTTTAAGAATTCTTTTTTTTCTTCTTCGTCTAAGTCACTTAATTCTTCTTCGATTTTGGCACATATAACTACTACTTCGGCTTTTTCTTTGGCGGCATATTCTTTTAAATCTTTAACATATTTATTTTCAGTAGTTAAGGAGTCTTCATTGACATTAGCAACATAGATAATTGGCTTTAATGTAAGAAAATGAAATGGTTTTAAAATCAATAACTCCTCTTCATCAAAGTCTAAATTACGGAGACATATTTCATTTGTAAGAGCATCTTTGATTTTTTCCAACAATTCAGCTTCTTTTTTAGCTTCTTTATCAGAGGACATTTTTGCCTTTTTACCCATTTTATTAAGTCTGTTTTCAGCTACTTCGAGATCGGCTAAGATTAATTCTAAATTGATATCTGTAACATCTCTAATTGGGTCAACACTGCCAGATACATGAGTTATATTATCATCATCAAAGCATCTAACAACTTCACAGATAGCATCAACTTCTCTTATATGTGATAAAAATTTATTACCTAATCCTTCACCTTTAGATGAGCCTTTAACTAGCCCAGCAATATCAGTGAATTCAAAGGTAGCCGGTATTGTTTTTTTGGGTTTATAAAGGTCACTTAAAAAGTTTACTCTTTCATCTGGAACCGTTACTATTCCTACGTTTGGTTCAATTGTTGCAAAAGGATAATTTGCAGCTAATATATTTTGTTTGGTTATTGCATTAAATAGGGTAGACTTACCAACATTTGGTAGTCCAACTAAACCTGCAGTTAAACTCATTTACATCACCGATACATATTATACTATATTTTTATTTAATTTAAAAGACAAAGTGCGTTTACTTTGTCTTTTGTCTTTCCACAAACTGTGGGTCATATTTGTTTTGGAAAATACTTTGATCATACTGGAATAGAGATACGCTTCCTACATATTTAGCTTCGATTGGAATAGGGTCATTTGGATTTTGTTCTTCTTTTTCTTTTTCGCTACCTCCAATATGTTTTGTACTGTTTTGATTTTCTCTTTTTTCTGATAAGGCATAACGATACAAAAATATACCATTTAAAATACATATTAAGGCAGTATCTTCATTATCTTGTGCATATATAGCTGCAGGTTTAAAAAGTTTTGCATTTTTATAATCATATTCTGATATTAAAGTTTTCTCTTTATATATACAGTAAGCAAAACCGCTAGCTGTTTCTACTTGATACATATAGTAGTTTATTCCTTTCCAATTTATAGTATCATAGTAATAATTTGCTTTAGTTTCTTTATTAATAAATTCATATTTGCGCATAATGCCAATTACGTTATTATTTTGACTTATATGAATCTCAGTGCGGTCAAAATAGTTATAGGTAGTGTCTCCTACTTGATAGGCAATAAAAAGTCCATCTTTAAATCCTTTCGGATTCTCTACTTTTACTGTCTCAATTTTATATGTTTGTCTGTTTTGTTCATCTTCATATTCGCCGTTAATATTTATCATATCGTCACTTAAACCTTTAGCATTTTTAATGTTTTTGACAATTTCTATAAGGTTACTATTATCTTTTAGGTAAATTTCAAGTTTACCTGTTTTTTCTCCATTTGCTTTAAATGATATAATTTCTTTAGGCATTGATTTTGAAATAGGAATTGAAATTCCTTTTATGACAATAGAATTTTCCATACCAGAATCTTGGTATCTTTTAACATTTATTATCACGTTTATCATCTCCTGTTTTTATTTTATCATAGTTGATGATTTTTTAGTTATAATTATTTTGGTTTACACGAAACTAGACAAATTTATTTAGATATCAACTCTTTTTAAAAAAACTAATGTTTTTATTTGTCTTATGCCTTCATAGTAAGCTTGTGTTATTGTCGAAGGTTATTATATATTTTGAATATTTTTTGATTTTTTGCATTAAAAAAGAAGTTTTTTTAACTTCTTATATTGTTGGGGTTGTTTCCGGTCCAAGAGGAAGACCTAGAACCATCCAGCCAATTAAAATTATGGCCCAAACAATCGTAAATATTATAACTGTTGGTCTTAAAAGATTTAACGTTCCAAAAACAGTTATTTTATGACTTTCTTTACTATTATATTTTTCAAGGAAAGCAAGCATGACAATGAAGTAAACAAAGAATGGAGTTATTCCTTTACCAACACTGTCTGCGGCTTTAAAGATAAACTGAGTAAAGTCTGGGGTCATATTAGCTTTCATAAATAGGGGAACTAAAATAGGAGAGGCGAGGGTCCATTTGGTAATGGCATCTGGTATTAGGAATGACATTATAATGATTATAATAAACATCATCATAATAAGTGGGATTCCAGTAAATTCAAGGTTACTCATGAATGAGATTAACCATGACGCAACGACTGTTCCTAAGTTCGTCCAGTTAAGAATGCTGACCATTAGGGCGGCAAAGAACATTAAGATAAACATGTAGCCAAGATTATCAAATTCTTTGGATAAACCAACACTAAAGTCATTAGTATTTTTGATGTTTTTAGAAATGAAACCATATAGTCCTGAACAAATCATCATGATAATTAGGAAGACAAAGGCAAAGGCATCTCTAAATGGAGCATTTTCTCCTAAGAGCTGAGCAACGTAATCTCTTTCACTATTATCAAGAAGGATACCTGATCCAGGTAGTCCTGGAATTATCATATAAATAAATACTAAGATACATATAAAGAATGATATTAAACTGACAATTAATCCCTTTTTAGAAGATTTAAATTCATCTTCTTCTTTAATGGATTCGCCAACTTTTGGTTTTAAGAAGTTTTCGATAATGATTGTTCCGATAATAGATAGAATAAAAGTTGATGCAATCATTATATATGAATTAGACCAAGCATTAAAGATGTAGTCTTTATCAACGTCAACTGTAGCGGCTTCTCTAGTTAGAAGACCTAATTGATAGTCATCAAAGTTAAAGACAAGTCCGGCACCATAACCCATGGTTAAACCGACAAAAGCGGTCAGGATTCCAAGCATTGAATTTCGGCCTAAATATTGATAGACAACGGCAGCCATTGGCAAAACAAGGATTAATCCATATTCACCGAGGAATGAGGAAACTATTCCAGTAAATAAAGTTATAAAGGTTACTATTCCAGGTTTTAATCTTCTAAATGGAGTAAATATTGCTTTAAATAAACCGCTGGCTTTACCAATTGAAACAGCCATTAAAGATATTATTAATAAAACTAAAGGTTCAAAGTTTTTAAATGTTTCGACAGGTGAAGAGAAGAAGTATTTAAGGCCTTCTTCAGAAAATATATTTCTAACGGCAACGGTAGATGTTTCTAGGCTATTATTAGTGATTTGGGTTACTTCACCTTCGACTCCTAAAAGAGAGCAAATGGTACTGATAAGAATTATTATAAGAGTTAGAATTATAATAGTTATGACGGGTCCAAACCGTTTTTTAATTTTCTTCTTCATGTTTTTCCTCCTCTATAATTGATTTTAATTTTTTATTAAATTCAATACGAGGGAGCATTATACTTCTCCCACAATTTAAACATTTAATTTTTATATCAGCACCTATTCTGATTATTTCCCATTTATTAGCTCCACAAGGGTGAGCTTTTTTCATAACGACAATACTTCCTAGATTATATGTTTTATTCATTGTTAATATCCAATCTAGTATAAGGAGTTGTAAGTTTTCCTTCTTCGAATTGTTTTTTTATCTCTTTTAGAACTATACGGTTGAATTCAAAGTTTTTAAGCGATCTTACTTCGGCTTCTAATCTATACGTTACGGTTCCAGAAGCAAGTTTTTCAATTCCAAGGACTTTTAATGGGGTTTTAATATATTTGACTTCACGGTTAATTTTTTGACATATTTCGTTTAAAACTGATTCGATTTTTTCTGAACTATCGTGGCAAGAAAATTCAACATCGATGTCACAAATAGATGGTTTTATACTGTAATTAATAACTTCAGTAATGTTACGATTGGAAATCATTTTTATCTCACCGCTGGCAGCTCTGATACTAGTTGTACGCATACCTAGAGCGGTTACGGTTCCCCTAAAACTTCCTATTTGAATATTGTCGCCAACTTTAAATTGACTTTCAGTTAGGATAGTGGTTCCACTGATTAGGTCTTTGAGGGTATCTTGCATAGCAAGTCCGGCAACGACACCAACAACTCCGAGTGAGGCAATTAAGGCTTTGGTGTCTACGCCCCACACATCTAATATCATTAGAGCAGCAACAATTAAGATTATATATTTAATGATATTTGTAATTAAAGTTAATATTGTTAAAGCTTTGCGGTTATCTTTATTTTTAGCTTTAACAATTAAAAATCTATTGACTACTTTTTTTATTATAAGATAGATAAAAAAAGCAAATATCGCAATGCATATTGTTGAAATTACTTCTTTAGTTAATATGTTATCAATAATATTTTGCATATTTCTACTCCTTTATGTTTAAAATTTCAAGAATTCTGTTTAAATCAGCTTCGCTTGTAAATGAAATTTCAATTTTTTTGTCTTTAATTCGAACTTTGGTATCAAGTTTTTCACGCATGAGGTCTTGGACGTAATCATATTCCGTATGTTTTGGATGACGGGTAACTTTGACTGTCTTAGGGGCTTCTTCGGTTTTGGTTTCAATGTCTCTAACTGTAAGTTTATTTTCAACGACTTCGTTAGCCATTTTGATTACTTCTTCTTCATCATCTATTTTAGATAATGCTCTGGCATGACCCATAGTTAGTTTATTATCCATGACCATATCTTGAACTTCATTTGGAAGACGTAAGAGACCAAGCATATTAGTAATATGACTACGGCTTTTACTGACCTTTTTAGCGAGTTCTTCTTGAGTTAAATGTAATTTATCAATAAGGCTTTTATAGGCTTTAGCTTCTTCAAGGGCGTTTAAATTTTCCCTTTGAAGATTTTCAAGCAGGGCGATTTCAGCCATTTTTTCATCACTTAATTGTCTGATAATTGCCGGTATGGTTTTCAGTCCAGCTATTTTGCTGGCTCTTAATCTTCTTTCTCCGGCAATGACATCATAACCTTTGATACTTTTCTTAACGATTATTGGTTGAATTACGCCGTTTTCTTTAATTGATTCAGCAAGTTCGTTTAAAGCGTCCTCATCAAAAACTGTTCGCGGTTGATAAGGGTTTGGTCTAAGTTCATTTACTGAAAGTTCAACAATTTCTTCATTTTTGACGTCTTCGTACATTTTCTTTTCAAAGTCACTAACGTTATTAACGTTTAAATTTTCTAAGTCAAATAATTGTTCTAATCCTTTTCCTAAAGCTCTTCTACTTTCCATTTCGACTAATCACCTCTTTAGCTAAATTAATATAAGCTTCGGCTCCACGACTTTTAGGGTCGTAAGCGATTATTGGTTTCCCATGGCTAGGGGCTTCAGATAGTCTTACTAGTCTTGGAATTATAGTATCATATACTCTTTCTTTAAAATAGCTCTTGATATCTTGAACTACTTCTAATCCGAGGTTAGTTCGATTATCGAGCATTGTTAGTAAAACGCCTTCTATATCAAGCCCAGGATTTAGGGTTTTCTGAGCAAGCATAATAGAATTTAATAGTTGCATAATTCCTTCTAGGGCAAAAAACTCACATTGTACTGGAATTATAACTGAGTTTGCGGCTGTTAAGGCATTGGTTGTTAAGATGCCAAGTGATGGTGGACAATCGATGATTATATAATCAAAGATGTCTTTAACTTGATCTAGGTTATTTTTTAGTTGTTTGCTTTTTGAAAATTCAGGGTCAAGCCTTGAATGTTCCATAAGTTCAATATCGACACCAGCTAAGCTAATGGTTGCTGGAATTATATAAAGGTTTTTAAATTTAGTTTTTTTAATTACTTCTTTTATTGTGGCTTCGCCAATAAGAAGGTCATAAATACTTTTTTTAATATCGCCTTTATCTAAGCCTAAGCCAGTTGTCGTATTTCCTTGTGGGTCTAAATCAATAAGTAAAACTTTTTTCCCTAGATAGCCTAAAGAAGCCGCAAGATTTATACTTGAGGTTGTTTTACCAACTCCGCCTTTTTGATTAACAAGTGCGATTATTTTCCCCATTTTACCACCATATTTCTATTTATTTAAACTATTTATATTTTATCACAATATATGACATAAATCTATGGAAAATATTTAAGAAGATTAAAAAAGCCTAGTTTTTATCTTGTTTTACAAGGCTTTTCATCTGATCATACTGTTTATATAAGTATTGAACATGGTTTTCTAAGAAGAAATAGTGACGAACATAGAAGACCAAGATTACGGTAATCAATAAAGTTACTATGGTAAATAAGAAGTTTGTAAAGCTAATCATTACAGAGAGAAACAAAAATATTCCATAAGCAAGGGTTACTAGTAAATGAATAAGGCGCTCGTGCTGGAAAAAGGATATTTTTATTAAGTGGTCATCAATATTTTGATTAGTTATTTGTTTAGTCTTAAGTAAGTCGTCTATTTCTTTTGTGTATTCTTCTAAATATTTTCGCATATTATCACCACTATTATTGTAACACAGAAATGTAAAGATGATTATTTTAATCTGGTATAAATTTCATTTTCATTATATAATTATGGTAGAGGTGATAAATAATTGGAAACATTTGAGGCGATTAAAAAAAGAGTTTCTGTCAGAGAATATTTTGATAAACAAATAAGTGATGCTGAACTTGAAAAGGTTTTGAAAGCAGGAATGCAAGCTCCAATCGGTAGGGGTAAATATTATGATATGCATATTACTGTTATTCAAAATAAAGATTTTTTAAAGAAAATCGATAATTTAACCGATAGGCATATTTTTTATCAGACGCCTACTTTGATTATTGTATCCGCAAGGGATGATGGTCATGGCCTTGATAAAGAAAATTCAGCTTGTGTGATGGAAAATATGATACTTGAAGCAACTGATTTAGGTCTTGGAACTGTTTATTTAAATTTAGTTATAGGCCTTATTAAAGAAAACAAAGATGTTTTAAAGGAACTTAATTTAGAAGACGGTTTTGTACCTATAGCAGCTTTAGGTATAGGGTATTCGGCTAAAGAAGTTGAGCCAAAGGTTCACGAAATCGAAGTTAGTTATATAAAATAGGAGGTTTATTATGGAAACAAGAGATGTAATTAAAAAAAGAAATTCTATTAGAAAATTTAAAGAGGAAGCAATTAGTAAAGAAAATATCGATAGATTATTAGAAGCCGCAGAGTGTGCCTCTGTTGGTCACGGATATTATGATAAAATGCATTTAACGGTTATTCAAAATAAGGATGTATTCGATAAATTTAACAAGGTTATTAAAGATGACACTGGTAAAGAGAATAGTTTATTTTATAACGCACCTACTTTAATCGTTATGTCAACAAATATTGATGAAGATTTACTTGCTGGACAATGCGTGGGAACGATGGGTGAAAACATGTTACTTACAGCAACTGATTTAGATTTAGGTGCGGTTTATATCGATACATTTTTAGAGTCTATTAAAAAAGATGAAGAGGCTTTAAACTTGTTAGATTTACCTGAAGGTTTTAGACCAATTGCCGCAATTGCAGTAGGGTATATGGATATGCCTAGTGTGCCTAAAAATCATTCAATTGATGTAAATTATATTTAAGCTACCGAAAGGTAGTTTTTTTTATAAAAAAATAAATCAGATTTTATTCTTCTGATTTATTTTCTTTTTTGGGTCTTCTTTTTCTCTTTTGAAGTGAGCTTATTAATTCTTCTTTTGTCATTTCTTCATAGTTTTCAATGCCTTTTTCTTTAGCTTTAGCTTGTAATTCTTCTAATGATAAATCTTCTAATTTAGGAGTTTTACCAAATGCTTCATCTGAAGTTAAGGCTTCTTCTGGCATATGTCCATTTTTAACTAAGTAATCAATTTGTTCTTTAGTTATTGTTTCATATTCTAGAAGGGTTTCGGCAATAAGTTTTAATAAATCCATGTTTTCACTAATTATTTTTTTAGCTACTTCATATTGTTTATTAATTATTTTACGAACTTCTTCATCAATTTGTTTAGCTACTTCGTGAGAGAAGTTTTGAGTTTTATTATAATCTCTTCCTAAGAAGACACTAGATTCACGTTCTTCAAATTGAATTGGGCCTAAGTCACTCATTCCATATTCAGTAACCATGGCTCTGGCAATTTTAGTTGCTTTTTCAAAGTCATCTGAAGCACCTGTAGTTATGTCTTTGAAGACTATTTCTTCAGCAACACGTCCTCCTAAGAATCCACTTATTGAATCGAGAAGTTGTTCTTTTGTTTGAAGGTAAGTTTCTTCTTTCGGAAGCATTAGGTTATATCCACCTGCACGTCCACGTGGAATGATAGTGATTTTTTGAACGTCGTTAGCACCTTCAAGTTTTAGTCCGACTACAGCGTGGCCAGCTTCATGGAAGGCAACTGTACGTTTTTCTTTTTCGGTATATTTATGACTCTTTTTAGCAGGTCCCATAAGAACTCTATCGTGAGCTTCGTCAATTTCAGCCATACCGATAGCATTTTTATTACGTCTAACTGCTAGTAAAGCAGCTTCGTTAAGTAGGTTTTCAAGGTCGGCACCACTAAAGCCAACTGTTCTTTTAGCAATGTTTTTAAGAGTTACCCCTTCTTCGAATTTTTTGTCTTTAGCATGAACCTCAAGAATTTCTTCTCTTCCTTTAGCGTCTGGATAGTTAACTGTTACTTGTCTATCGAAACGTCCTGGACGAAGGAGGGCTGGGTCTAAGACATCTGGACGGTTAGTGGCAGCGATAATGATAATTCCTTCATTTGCACCAAAGCCATCCATTTCAGTTAGTAATTGGTTTAACGTTTGTTCACGTTCGTCGTGGCCACCACCAAGGCCAGCTCCTCTTTGACGACCAACAGCATCAATTTCATCGATAAAGATTAAACATGGAGCACTTTGTTTAGCTTGTTTGAACATGTCACGAACACGAGAGGCTCCAACTCCGACGAATAGTTCGACAAATTCAGAACCACTTATATAATAGAATGGAACGTTAGCTTCGCCAGCAACAGCTTTAGCTAGTAATGTTTTACCAGTTCCTGGAGGACCAACTAATAAGACTCCTTTTGGAATTCTAGCTCCCATTTTTTGGAATTTTTTAGGATTTTTTAAGAAGTCGATTAATTCTTCCATTTCTTCTTTTTCTTCATCTAGACCAGCGACATCTTTAAATGTAACTTTTTGACCACCTGTGCTTAAACGAGCTTTAGAGCGTCCAAAGTCAAATGATTTATTGCCACCACCCATTTGTTTAGTAATGAAGTAGAAGGCTAAACCTATTAATAGTAAGGTTGGTAAAACGTTTACTAAGAATAATAGGAAGACACTTGAACCTGGGTCAACCGCAGTGTTTAACTCAAAGTTACTTTTGTCTTCAGCATCTAATAATTTAACCATAGTTTCATTGGTCATTGGCATATTAAAGCTGAATGACTCATTGGCATCGTAATCTTTTAAAGTACCTGATATGTTATAAACACTCTCGCGACTTCTTGGAGTTACGACTACTTCTTTAACTTCTTTGTTAGCTACTTTATCCATGAACTCACCGTAGGTCATTTCATGAACTGTTTGGTTCATACTGCCTACGGCAATCATGATAGCAATTAAGAAAATGAATAGTAAGGCATAGGATATTAATCCTCTTTTTACAACTTTTTTATTCATTAAAAACTTCCTTTCTAACGATACCTAATTATTATATCATAGTTTTCGCGTTTTTGTTTATCAAATTTAGATTTTTTAAGGCCTGGAAGCCAAATTATTCGGTTATTTTGGTCAGTGACAATTGGCCAGCTATTTCTGTCTGATTCAGAAATTTTTTCATCAATAAAAATATCTTTGATTTTTTTGTGACCGTTTAAATTTTTTATTTCCATTTTATCGCCATTTTGTCTTGTTCTAATTATAAGAGGCAGAGAAAGTTCTTTGGAATTTAATCTTATTGTATAGTTAGATGTATCATCAGTTTCTTCTTGGATTAAAATTTTATTATTTGGAAGAATCACTTTAGTTTCAAATGTAAAACTATAAGGTTTTATTTCAGTGTTTTTAGTAAAGTATAAATTTTGATAGTTTTTAATCACTAATACTTTATTTGGCAGGTTTATTTTTAAATTTGGTTTTGGACTTTTTATAATACTTAAAATAAGTTCAACATGATTATCAGTAATCAAAGAGATTTTTTTATAGTATAGATTATTTAATATTTGATACAAAATTTTTCTTTTTATAAGTTTATCTTCTTTTCTAAATAATTTTAGATTTAAATTATTGTTTTGATAAGTTTTGTTTAATTTTGCACTTACTTCTTTGTTTATATGGTCATTATATAGTTTTAGTGTTTCACTGAATTTTAAGAATTTTAGGTGTACTGATTTGTTTTCTTTTTTCAAGATGGGTAAGATATTTAATCGATAACGATTGCGAGTATATTCTTTGCTAAAATTTGTTTTATCAATAGCGTATGGAATATTATGTGCTTTTGCATAATTTAACAGTTCATCTTTGGTTTTGGTAATTAGGGGTCGATATATTTTATAGGTATCTTTATCAGTTATTTCTTGGAATCCAGAGTATCCTTTTAAGCTAGATCCTCTGACTATTCTCATTAAAATAGTTTCGGTTAGGTCATCACCGTGATGAGCGGTTAAGAGGTATGAAGCATTATATTTTTTTATTAGTTTTTCAAAAAAATTATATCTTTGTGTTCTGGCATAATTTTCAGTATTTCCCTCGTAATGATTTATTTCCATTTTTTCAAAGATTACATTATTTTCATTCGCATATTTTTCAACCATTATAGCTTCTTCCTGGCTTTCTTTTCTTAAATTATGGTTAACATGGGCACAGATGATGGTTATGTTTTTGGTTTGCGAAAGTTTAATTAGTAGACTAAGTAGGGCCATAGAATCAGGTCCACCCGAAGTGGCAGTAATTAGCGTTTCATTTTCTTTTATGGTTTTATCTAGTTTTTTTAAAATATCATCCAAATTAATCACCCCATTTAATAGGTTTAATACCGTGATTTACTAAGAAATTATTGGCTTTAGAGAATGGTTTACTGCCGAAGAACCCACGACTTGCGGATAGTGGGGAAGGGTGAGCACTTTCAATGATGTAGTGATTTGGGTTAGTAATTAAGGCTTTTTTACTTCGGGCATAGCTTCCCCATAAGATAAAGACAATAGGTTTTTCTCTTTCATTTAAAAGTTTAATTACATCATCGGTGAACGTTTCCCAGCCTTTGCCTTTGTGTGACAAGGGTGTATCTTTGACTACGGTCATAATAGAGTTTAGTAAAAATACTCCTTGTTTGGCCCAGTCAGTTAAGGTATTGTTGGTTCTGGTGACGCCTAAATCGCTTTTTATTTCTTTAAATATATTGTCGAGTGACGGTGGTCTTCTAACTCCTGGTTCAACGGAAAATGATAATCCATGAGCTTCTCCTTCGCCATGATATGGATCTTGACCTAAGATTACGACTTTAACTTCATCGTAATCAGTATATCTAAAGGCATTAAATATATTTTTATACTGTGGATAAACAGTTTTATGGCCATATTCATTTTTGACAAAGATTCCAAGTTCTTTAAAATACGGCTTTTTCATTTCATCTTTTAAGACAATGTCCCATTTTTTATTAATCATATAAAATATCTCCTTCGGCTATATTTTAACATATTTTTTTCAAAATTATATTGTTTTATTGTGGATAAATAAAAAAACTTAAGTAAGATTTATCTTAAGTTTTAAAAATATAAGTGGAAAACGGTAATACTAGGAACGACTCCAAATCTAGCGGGTATTCTGGTTGTACCAATTCCAGGACTTACATATAATTTTCCGGCTTTTGTTTCATAAAATCCTTTAATGTATTTAAATGAGTGATGACAATTTTTAATGACTTTGGTAATTAAGATAGTAAGAAATGATATTATGAACTGAGCTCCATGACTATGTCCAGCTAAGATAAGATTATATTTTTCATCTATTTTATCAATGGCCTCAGGTTCATGGGTAATTAAAACGTTGTAATCAGAAGTGGCTTTATCAAGTTTAACATTTTTATTATATTCAAAATCAGGGATGCCAATAAAGGAAATTGTTTTAGTTGAATATTCTAATATTTCTTCTTTATTATCTAAAAGAATAAAATCAGAATTTTCCATTATGTTTGAAAATATTTTCGAACTACCATTTAAATAATCATGGTTTCCTGAGACGGCTAGTTTAGTTTTAGCTTTAATTTGCTTTAATAAATTTACAAGATTTGTATCATCATGGTACTTATCATATTTGTCGTATAAGTCACCAGTAAATATAACAATATCTGGGTTTTGGTTATTTATTTTGTTTATTATTTTGGATAAATGTTTTAGGTTAAAATGTTTTTTTAAGTGAATATCTGATATTTGGACTATTTTTAATTCATTATTAGTTTTATTATTTAGGTTATAATGTTTTACTTTTATTAAATAGGGTTCAATTAAAAATGAATAAATTAAAAGTAAAATTAGAATTGCAATTGTTATAGATACAATCATTTATTTTCCTCCAAACTATTAGAAATATCAGCAAATATTTCGATTGGGAGAGCTTCGGCTCTGACGGTTAGGTCTAAGTTATATTTTGATAGGGTTTTAGAGATTTTTTCTAAGTTATATTCTTTTAAATTGTTCCTTAAGTTTTTTCTTTTTTGTTTAAAAGAATCTCTGATTAGTTTAAAGAATCTTTCCTCATTAGTTACTTTTATCTTATTTTCTTTTTTAGTAAAACACACAACTATGCTGTCGACATTAGGTTTTGGCATAAAAACGTTGCGGCTTACGTCTAACAGTTTAGTTATATTAAAGTAATAGTTTAAAAATACTGATAAGGAATTATATTCTTTAGTTTTAGGTTTGGCTTTAAAACGGTCACCAACTTCTTTTTGAACCATAACAACAATTTTATCAAAATTTATTTTTGTTTCAATTAGCTTGATTATAATTGGCGTTGTGATATAATAGGGCAAATTTGCAATAACGTATAACTTTTTATAGTTATATTTTTTTATGTCTTCAGATATATTACGTTTTAGAAAATCTGCATAAATCACTTCGGTGTTGGGAGTTATATTTTTCTCTAATATTGGTTTTAGAGTCTCATCTATTTCGTAGGCAATGACATTTTTAGCATTTCTGCCAAGTTCCACTGTTAAGGCTCCAGCTCCTGGTCCAATTTCAATAACTAAGGTTTCTTTATCAATTTCTGATTTTTTAATTATACTGTGGATTATGTTTTTGTCCACAATGAAGTTTTGACCGTATTTTTTCTTGAAATTAAAATGATTTTCTTCTATTTCTTGTTTTAGGGTTGTATCTTTGTGTTCCATTTTTGACCTCCTTCTTTAATTATACTAGAATGATGAGAAAAGTCCAGAAATTTTTTTTACTGTGGAAAAGTGGAAAAAATAGCATTTTAAAAAATAATGATTTGTATGGAAAAATAAGGGAAAACTGTAAATTTAGTTCTGACAGGCTGGCAAGGACTAATATTTTTTTTGTTTGCGTGAAATTTTTTTTACTGTGGAAAAGTGGATAACTTAGCACATAAAAAAAAGATGCTTTTAGCATCCAATGATTTTATAAAAAGTAAACGGATAATAAAGAAAGAAGATACCTAAAAAACTTAATATTATATAGATTATAGGAGATTTTTTAGAAGCGTTTTTCAGCTTTAAAGGATTTAATTTCCATATTGTATATCCAATTATTCCACCTAGTGTGTTGGCAATTAAATCATTTATATCTACGGCTCTAGTAGTTATAAGCTGAGATAATTCAATTAGAAGAGAAAATGAGAAACTTAAAACTATGGTTTTAAATAGTTTTTGATAATCCTTCCATATAAAAGGAACTAAATAACCGAAAGGAATAAACATAATAATATTTAATATAAAGTCTTTTCCTATATTAATTAGGGGGCTTATATTAATAGTAGCCATTATAATTTTCTTTTCAGAGCCATCTGGAATATAAAGCAGGTCACTTAAGCCACCGATTCCCGTAACATTATAAACTTGCCAAAGGTAAAGAGTGAATATAACAATTAAAATTTTAATTTTCTTTGATGTTTGTTTTCTTGTTATAAACATATAAATCAGACATGGGGTTAAGGCACAAAGTATACTATAAGGTGCGCTTAAAGAAAACATTATTTTGGTAAGATAATTTTAAAGGTTGTCTGATTATTTTCGCTTTGGACGGTTATGTTTCCGCCATGAAGAGTAATTATTTCTTTGGCAATAGCTAAGCCTAATCCAGTTCCTCCAGTGCGACTATTTCTGGAAGAGTCAGCTCGGTAAAATTTTTCAAATATTTTATTTATATCATCTTGGGGGATTGTATCTCCCTGATTTGTTATTTCGGTTTTAATGTTATGGTTTTCTTCTTTGATTTCGATTTTTATTTCAGTGTTTTTATAACTATAGTTAATCGCATTTTTTATGATGTTATTAAAAGCTCTTGCAAGTTTGTCAGAATCTCCATTTATTTTAAAATTTTCTTTATGGTGGAAAATTACTTTTTTATTTTGTTTTTTTAAGGTAGGGTAGAATTCATCGATTATTTGGTCGAGTAACATGGTTAGGTTTATTGGTTCTTTTGTTATTTCAATGGTGTTTGAATTATATTTAGTTATTTCAAATAGTTCATTTACGAGATTTTCTAATTTATATGATTTGTTTAGGGCAATTGAGACAAATTTCTTTTGTTGTTTTAAGCTTAAGGTTTTTTCGTCTTTTAAAATTGAAAGATAACCAATTACTGAGGTTAGGGGAGTTTTAATGTCATGTGCTAGATAGACAAGTAAGTCGTTTTTCTTTTGTTCGTTTTCTTTGGCGAGCTTAAGGTTTTTTTGTGATTCTTTTTTGAGATTATTCATTTTTATTTCGACTTCTTTGAGGTCATCTGGAAGAGATACTTCTTTATCGTTTTCTTCGATTAGAATACGACTTTGGTCTATTATCTGGTCAATATAGGAAAGTGACTTCATAAGTAAAAAGATAAATATAATGACGACACCAATTAAATAGATGAAAAACATGATAGTTTGATTATAAGCAATTGTACTAAATAAAATGTATATGTCATCTTCTGGATACCAAGTTATAAGGCTGCAGATTCTTTGAAATATATAATATAAGAAAAAGAATCCAATGGTATATACAAGTAAAATTAGAAGTAAGTGTTTGATAAATTTAACGGTCAGTTTTTTAGAATATTTATTCAATTTCATAGCCAACCCCCCATATCGTTTTAATATAGTAGTCTGATTTTTCATTTAATTTTTCTCTTAAGTGTCTTATATGAACCATAATGGTATTGTTACTAGATGGAATATATGGTTCATGCCAAACTTCTTCAAATAGTTTTTCGGTTTTAACAACATTTCCTTTGTGTTTAGCTAATATTAAAAGAATTGAAAATTCAGTTGGTGTTAGGTTTATGTTTTTATCTTTGATGGTTACAGTATGGCTTTGGGGATTGATAATTAAGTCTTTTATGACAATTATTTCTTCTTTTGGGTTATTATAGCTAGTAAAACGTCTTAACTGGGCTTTAACTCTGGCAACTAATTCAAGTGGTTCAAAAGGTTTGGTTATATAATCATCAGCTCCTTTGTTAAGTCCAGTTATTTTATCTAATTTTTGAATTTTTGCGGTTACCATGATAATAGGAAAGTTATATTTTCCTCTGATTTTTTCACATAAAGTGAAACCATCTATATCCGGCATCATGACATCTAAGATAGCTAAAGATATTTGCCTTTTTGCAAGTATTTTTAAAGCATCATTTCCATTATAGGCTTTATAGACATGGTAGCCATTAGTGGTTAGATATAATTCAATTAAATCAGCAATTTCTATTTCATCATCAACTACTAAGATATTCATTTTTTATTTTCCTTTCAAATATTCTTCTAAAGTAATGTTTTGTTTAGTTATTTCTTTGGCAGCTTTTTTTCCAACATAACGGAAGTGCCACGGTTCATAAGTTATTTTGGTTATATCTTCTTTGCCGTTTGGATATCTTAAGATAAAGCCATATTTGTATGAATTTTCTTTTAACCACTGCCAAATTTTTTGGTTATCATCTGGATGTCCTTCGTTACTAAAGTCGATAGCTAGTCCTGTTTGATGTTCAGAATAACCCGGTAACTGTGCTGTTTCTTTGGCTTTATAGGTTGCTTTTTCATACGAATATCCTTGGTTTAAATAAGTTTGTCTTTTGGCATCGAACATGTCTCTTTGATCTTCGGCGGTTCTATAGGAATTATTTATTTTTAAGGTTATTCCATCTTTTTTGGCAGCATTGGTCATGTCAACTAAATCATTATATATGATATCACAAACTTTAAAGCCATTAAAGGTAACTAGATTTATTTTGTAATCGCCTAGAGCATGGTTATAGTTTACTAGGGTCAACGGGTCTATGTTACTTTTTATTTTACTTATTTTATGGGGTGATAAAACCAAATTTATTCCACAATATAAAATAAGAACGATTAAAATTAAAGATAAAATTTTTTTCATAAATAATCACCTAAGAACAGGTTATCATTTATAGTTTTTATTATATATTATTTTAATTTGTTTTTAAGGGTTCTTAAGAAAATATTAAGAAAAAAAGAGATGTTTATTGATACTAGTACCTGTCAAGTACACACTAAATAAAAATAATTATTTTATGAATATTTAAGTCTGTATTGTACAGGT
>CALVRJ010000029.1 GCA_944358545.1 uncultured Bacilli bacterium
AATTTTATTAAACTTTAATAAACCATTATATTTATTAATGCTTACATATTTTTATTTATTTTTCATATAATAAATTTTATTAAACTTTAATAAACCATTATATTTATTAATGCTTACATATTTTTATTTATTTTTCATATAATAAATTTGACAAATAATTTTATTAATGATATTATTTGTATAGAAAAGCCTCTTGCTTTTCATAGAACTCTGTAAAACCGAAGTCTTGCTGTTTATCAGTGAGATATTGATGTAGGTGATATGGAGTTCCTTTTTTTAGCTTTTTTTGTTAAAGTTTTATCTAGTACGCTGTTTTTAGTCATAAATCGCCAATGTCTATAATAATCTAACCATATATTGCGTATATCGCCTCTGGTTCCAGTTGTAATCCCAATATTGAAATTAGGATATATTTCTCTAATGTTTTTTAATATGACTTTATATAATTTTTCTTTAGCAATAGTTCTTTTACCTCTTTTATTTATAGTTGGGTCTTTTTTTGTGTTTAAATTATTTAGTTTGAAATTCATGGCACCTAGTATTATATCCATACATTGCAATATTATATGATTTTTGGAATTTATTTCTACAATATCTTCTTCTTTTATTATTATATTTTCATCAAAAATACTATTAAGATGAAGAATGTGTTCTTTGAATTCTTCATTTTTTTCTATTGTGTCAGGTAATTGGTCAAAATATAATTTTAATTCTATTAGTTCATTGTTATTTTCTAAAGCATAATCAAGACCAAAAGCATGTTTTATAAATTGATAATATAATAATTGAAATTCTTTTTCATATTTACTTTTTGAAAGTTGTGGGAAAGTATAGGCGTTTTGCCTAAACATAATCCTTATTTTGATTTTTCCGTTTTTTATAAATTCAAAAAAATAATCAATAATATCTATATATTTACTTAAATAATTAGAGGAAACTTTTGTCCACTTTATTTCACCACCAAAATTTAACTCTTGTTTTTTTAAATTTAATTGTTCGGAAATTTTTTGAAGATTTTTATAATCAACTAAGGCTCCACCATAGAAATTGCTAAAGTATTCTCCTTTTTTATAGGACTCATCTGAATAAATTAAATATTGTTTTTTTATCATATATCTCACATCTTTCATTTTTATTAATTTTATATAGTCTTATTTTGGCGGGGGAGCTATCTTTTTTTATTCATTTTTTGACTTTTCTGTAATTATTTTCAAAATAGACATACATTCATTAACATTATTAACAATGTTTTTGTAATATATAGAGTTTTTATTAACTTTACCGTTTCGAATAAAATTGATATATGCTGTTGGCTTTTGAATATTATTGACCGTTACTTTTATTTTTAAATTTCTGCAATAATTTACATTTTTTCTTTTTGCTGTAGTTCCACCTATCAGAGCACCAAATAATAAAGTTCTTGTTATTGCACTACTAGAATTAGTTTTTGAAATTGTTGATTCATCCGATAATAATTCATAATCAATAATATCATTATAATTTAATAATTCTTTACCTATTATGATTTGATCATCATTTGGATTTATATAAAAATTATCAGCTTTTCTGCTCCATTTAGATGGATTATCTGCAATAATAGGATTCGGATACAAATTTGCTTGTAACTTTTTATCGGCAGAGTTAATTTTATCTTTATTTCTAACTATAATATTTATAAGAATGATTCCAATTAAAATTAAAGGAATTACTATAATTAAAAAAGTGCCAATATTTGGATTTGAATCCATTCGTGAAAAACCTATAATAATGGAAATTACTATTAAAATCCCACAATATTTTCCAATTTTATTCTTTTTTTCATTCATTTTGTTTACTCCTTACTATTTAAAAGAAAATTAACATATCTATCATCTTCATATTTATTTTTAAAGTAAATAAATCGTTATCTGCTTGATCTAACTGGTTTAATTCTATATGTGCTAGTTCATGAAGTAGTGTCATTTTCTTTTTATTGTATGATAAATTTTTATTTATAAAAATATTGTAAATACCAAAATATTGAAATACAAAACCATGAATTCCCTTTGGTAATTTTGTATAGGTTAAATTTGCATTATAATAATTTAAGATATCTTCTTTATTAATATTTCCATTAATTAAATCATATAAAGTCATATTATACCCCTTTTCTTGCAAGCACCTACACTAACATACTTATCCATTATTATGCATTTGTTTATCTATTTCTCTTTTTCGTTTTTCAATAAGAAATTTTATAGTTTCTTTATCATCGTCAGTAAGTATATTTTTGTTTTTATCGAACAATATTTCAAATTCATCTAAAGAATTTTTATATTTGTTTTCTATTAAATCTGATTTTTTTATATTAAAATAATTTGCTAACATTTCGATTTTGTCAATTCTAGGATAAGTGACGCCATTATACCAATCTGTAAATGTTGTATAAGGAATATGTAAAGCATTACATATGTCATTACGATTTTTATTAAAATAGTCCATATAATATTTAAGGTTTTTAGCAAATATTTCTTTATTTCCCAAGTCACTCATATTTTTCTCCTCCGAATAAATTATACGGATTATCCGTAAAAAAATCAATATGAAATGGATAAAATTACGAAAAAAAAGTAATTTTATATTGGAATTACGGTTTAATCGTAGTATACTTTGAAGTGTAAGGAGGTAGAAAATGAAGAAAAAATTATCATTAAAGGCCATTAGAATTAATAATGGATGGAGTCAAGAAGAAGCTGCATTATTATATAATGTAAGCAAAGACACTATTAGCAATTATGAAAATTACAAGACATATCCTGATGTGCCGGTAATTTAACTAATGATATGGGTGGAGTTAAAGCTTATCCAGAAAATGGCGAAATCTTGATACAAAGTCATGTAATTGGTAAAGGTTGGCTTGGTTGGGTAAGTTCTAAAGATTATTCTAAAAACAATAAAACGAATGGTAATACTTATTCTAGTTTATATGACAAAAAAATAGATATGATTAGAATTAAGTCAACTAAAGGACATGTAGATTATCGTGCTTATGATAATGTCAAAACAAATGGTTACCATGGGTTAGTTCAACAAATCAAAGCGAATACGCAGGAAATGAAGGCAATTCAATTAGTACTATTCAAATGAAATAGTGTTCACATATTATAAACCTAGGCTAATGCCTAGGCTTTTTGTGTTTAAAACAATGTGTCTAACCTTTCAATTTCTTCTAATATTTGTAGAATACGATTATAATTTACTACTCCATAATAAAGAATTTCATTATTAAATTCAATTCTTAAAACAAGCATTTTTTCACTTTCTAAAACTGGAAAAGTATATGAATATACAACAATACCATTATTTAAGTTTTTCTTTTTGCCATTACTTAATTTTGGTGGAAAAGAAAATTCGTTACTTATGTGATATTTTAAAATTATTTCTTTTACTTGTTTTTTTAAATTATCGATTTTTATTAATTTACTTGCTTTTAGAACAAATTCTCTTTTATTCATATTATTATCTTGTAAAAATTGATTAACCTCTTCCATTTCGCTTGGCTTAAGTTTTGTCTTAAATTGTTTGTAATTTTCTTTCTGGTATTCTTTAATATACTCTTTTTGATTAAATTCTTTTTCCATATTTAATTGACATCCTTTCAAAAAAATGATAGTATAGGCCTAGAAAAAGGGTTATACCTTTTTCTAGCTATTATTTTGATTGTTATCGTCACGAACCGTAATTTCGATTTTGATAACAATCTTTTTTATTAATTTTCTTAAAAGGCTTATCAATTTGTTCACCTCACTTTCTGTATTTATTATATCACATAGGGTAACCCATGTCAACGCATTTTTTAAAGTTTATTTTATTAAAATAGGAAACTAAAAAAATATCCTAATAAGAATGAATAAGACTTTATGCGTTGGCAACAAAAAAACAATAAACATTGAAAAATAAAGGGAAACAAGCTATTTGTTCATGACTTTTAATCAAAGGGTCTCGGGTTCGAATCCCAAACGAGTCACCACTTTAGATATATAAGCCTTAATTTTAAAGGCTTTTTTCATGTTTTAATATTTCTTACAAAAATACAAATCATTATTTTAAAACCGTACTATTAAAATGAAGAACCACTTATTTAGAAAAAAATATAATTTTTAACATAAATATTTACAACTTTGACCATTTTTGCATAAAATATATAAGAAAAATGAAAAAAAACAAAAAAATATTCACTTTTTTGTGGAAATTATTCAAAAATATGTTATAATGAATATGTTCTGTTTATATAGAACAATTTGTTGTTGCCTGAGTGGCGAAATCGGTAGACGCACAGGACTTAAAATCCTGCGGGAGTCAAATCCCGTGCCGGTTCAAGTCCGGCCTCAGGCACCACGCGGAGAAATACCCAAGCGGTTGAAGGGACCGGTCTTGAAAACCGGGAGGTCGGAAACGGCGCGGGGGTTCGAATCCCTCTTTCTCCGCCACTGATATCGCGGGATGGAGCAGTTTGGTAGCTCGTCGGGCTCATAACCCGAAGGTCGTTGGTTCAAATCCATCTCCCGCAACCATGGTTCCGTAGTGTAGCGGTTATCACGTCTGCCTGTCACGCAGAAGATCGCGGGTTCAATTCCCGTCGGAACCGCCATGGCTTTGTAGCTCAGTTGGTAGAGCAGGGGACTGAAGATCCTCGTGTCGGGAGTTCGATTCTCTCCGAAGCCACCATTTTGAAAAACACCGTTGCTAATCAACGGTTTTAAATTACTTTAAAAACATATGATTTTCGAATCATTTTTTTTTATAACAAATTACTTTGAAATCAGCTAAAACAAAGGAGTTAATTATATGTATAGATTTAGATATTATTATAAAAACGGAAAAAACAGCTATCAAAATATTGATGAATTTGATAGTGAAATAAAACAAATTACTCACAACAATCATTTTAATACATCCTTAGATAAAAAAGAACTTCATACATTCTTAGAATTAGCTATGAAAGAATATGAAAAAAATTTTAATGATATCTACCGTATAGATATTATTGATGATACTGATAAAATACTGGATTATATCGATAAAAGTGAATGTTTAGTTGATGGAAAAAAAGGACATTTGTTATATGATGAAAATAGTGGTGAAGTAATAGACGTAAAAGCTGATAAAATACATGATAGTGGTTTATATAGATTTAAGTATTACTATAAAGATGGCACTACCGAAATTAGTGGCTGTTATGGGACAAAACCAGAACTAATGTACAATGATTTTGATGGTTTATTAGATTGGGATGAGTTTGATAGTTTATCCGAGAAAAATATGACTACAAAAAAAGTGTTAGAATTAGCTGTAAAAGCTTATAAAGGCTTTTTGCCGGATTTTTATAGAATTGAAATAATTAATGATAAAACTAACAAAGTCATAGATTATATAGATATAAGTGAAAAACAATAAAAAAAATTTGAAATATCCTTTTTCAAATATTTTTATGCACAAAAAAACCCTTGATAAACAAGGGATTATAAACAAAAATGGTCGGGAAAACAGGATTTGAACCTGCAACCCCCTGGTCCCAAACCAGGTGCTCTACCAAGTTGAACTATTTCCCGATAAGTGGCGCGCCCAGTAGGAATCGAACCCGCAACCTTTTGATCCGTAGTCAAACGCTCTATCCAATTGAGCTATGGGCGCACACGTATGATAGAGGTTGACTCATCAATACACAATAAATGATATCACAAACTATTACCCTAGTCAAGAATATTTTATGATTTTATTCATATAAAGTCCGATAATAAATAAAATAATACTTACTATACCCTCAAATACTGTAAATTTTATATAAATAAGATTCTTGAAAATTAAACATAAAGAACCCATCATAAATCCTAAAATCACACTATAAGTTTCACTTTTAAACTTCATCAAAAAATAATTAATAACCTTCATTATAATAAGTCCAAAAACAATAAAACCACTAATAAATAATAACAAGTATAAAATATTAGTTTTAAATAAGCCAATACCTGTAAATAAATCTAATAAAACGTCATACCACCCCAGAGCCATAAAAATAGCTGTCCCACTAATTCCTGGAATCAAAGTAGTAAAAGCCTCTACAATACCCATGCCTAAATATAACTGTCCATTAATCTTAATATCGAAAAAGTTGCTACCAAGTAATTCGGTTAAAAAAATAAAAGAAAAAGCTATCATAAATAAAACTAAATTATGGATATTAAATCTTGTTTTCTTAGCTAAAGCTGGAACTCCACCGGCAATCATTCCAATAAATAGTGAAGTCGTTAATACAAAATAATTATGTAATAAAAACTTTATAATACCGGCAAAAACAGAAATACCAAACAAAATGCCAACTATTAACCAAAACAAATAGTTAATATCCTTTAAAGTAATCTCTTTAATATTACTGACAATATTTAAAACTCTCTCATATACTCCAAGTGCTAAAGCTAAAACAGAACCACTAATTCCCGGAATAATCTTCGCAACTCCAATTAAAAAACCTTTAAATATTATCAAAATATAATTCATATTTAATTATATTTTAAAAAAAATAAAATATGATATAATTTAGAAGGTGACAAAATGACGATAATTACATTTAACTTACAAAATGATTTTTTTAAACAGACAATTGATAAAAAAACTAAACTTTTAGCTTTTATAAAAGAAGAAAACGCCGATATAATCTGTTTTCAAGAACTAACTGCTAAACTAAAAAAATACCTTGAAGAAAGTCTTGAAAATTATGCCTTGATTGGCTCATCACGTTATCAAACAAATAGTATGATAGATGAATATAATTCCATACTAGTAAAAAAGGATATCAAAATACTAAAAACTCAAACATTTCCCCTTTACAAAAAATATAGACACGCCTACTTTTCACTCTTTCCAAGAATCTGTACTTACGTAAAACTAGAAAAAAATAACCAAGTAATCCAAGTATATAATACTCACTTAGACCATTTATTCAATTTTACTCGTTCTAAACAACTGGAAATATTAAAATCTAAAATCGAAAATAGCCCTGTTCCAACAGTAATTACTGGTGATTTTAACATGGTTAAAACTAATAATGTATTTAAAACCTTTGTAAAACCAGAATTAATCAATACAGGTGAGACATTAACAAAATCAACTTTAAAATACATTCATCAACTGCCGATAGATTATATCTTGACTACTAAGAATATTGAATGCTCAAATATTCAAATTGCGAAAAATGTCCACTTAAGTGATCACTATCCTTTAATCGCCAAAGTCAAAATAAAAAGCCTTTAGCTAAGACTTTATTCTAATATCTTTGATTTCCGTAAGTGGAATAAGTTCATTATCAATAGTAATCAAATGAGTCGCATTCTTTCCGATAATTCGTTTAGTAACCTCACCATTATTTGTTTTTATAACCACGTCAGCCTTATAAATATAATTTGGCGAATTAAAAATATCATTTATCTTTTGATTAATATTTCGAAAATCCTTCTTATCATCTTTTAAAAAAACATCTCTATTATCATGTTCAGAATAATAAACATCTTCATTGTTTCCTATTTTTTTATCCACCTTACTCGCAAAAATACCAGGAAGTTTTTTATCCATCTAAAATCACCTCTAAAAAAATATATGCAAAATCAAATAAAAAATGATTGTATATTAAAAATGCAAAATATGATATACTTTAATTAGGAGGATGATAACATGACCGTAATAATCATAATTGTAATAGTCATAATAATCGCTATAGTACTACTTTATAACCACTTAGTTGGGTTAAACATTCGTTGTAAAAATGCTTGGGCTGGAATTGATAACCAGTTAAAAAGAAGATACGACCTAATTCCTAATCTCGTTGAAGTGACTAAAGGGTACGCAAGTCACGAAAGAGAAACCTTAATCGAAGTTGTAAAAGCAAGAAACGATGAAGGAACCTTATCTCAAAGAGCCTTAGAAAGCGAAAAAGTCAGCAAAAATGTTAAAGACCTTTTAGCTGTTGCTGAGCAGTATCCTGACTTAAAAGCCAACGAGCTATTCAAAAATCTGCAAATTGAACTTACTGGAACCGAAGATAAAATAGCTTTTGCTAGACAATTTTATAATGATTCAGTTCAAAAATACAATACCGCAATAATGAGCTTTCCAAATAACATTCTAGCCAAAATAATGAATTATAAAGAAAAAGATTATTTCGAAGTAAAAGAAAATGAAAAAGAAAATGTAAAGGTTGATTTAAAATGATTTTAGAAGAAGTAAGAAAAAACAAAGTAAAAACAGTTGCTATAATTGCTTTCTTTATAACCTTTGTTACCCTATGCATATATTTCCTGTCCTTACTAATATTTGACAGTGTTTATATTGCCGTGATTTTTGGCTTAACCTTTTCGATAATCTCAGCTCTTGTTTCCTATTATAATTCCGACCAAATGATTTTAAGCATCAACAATGCTAGACCTGCAACCAGAGAAGAAAACCTTCAATTAAATGTTACCTTAGAAACCTTATGCATTGCTACAGGTTTACCTAAACCTAAATTATATATTATGGAAACGGATGCTATGAATGCCTTTGCCACTGGCCGTAATCCCGAAAACTCCGTTATTTGTGTTACCCGTGGACTTTTAAATAGTTTAGATAAATATGAAATGGAAGGTGTTTTAGCCCATGAATTATCTCATATCAAAAATTATGATATCTTAGTATCGACCATTGCCATTGTCATGGTTGGCTTTGTTACCATAATTGCTGATATGGCCTCTCGAAGCCTCTTTTACCGTCGTTCGAATTCCGAAAATAATAATGCGAACGCTATTGTCATGATAATTGGCTTAATCTTTTTAATTATATCTCCGATATTCGCCAGCCTTCTGCAACTAGCTATATCTAGAAACAGGGAATATCTTGCCGACTCTTCTGCCGTTGAAATAACTCGTAACAAAGAAGGTTTAATAAACGCCCTAAAAAAAATCGATACCCTAAGCAAACCGATGCCTGAAGTTAATAAAGCAACTGCCACTATTTTCTTTTCAAACCCATATAAAAAACAGGAAAAAGACTCCATTTGGAGTACTCACCCATCAACTGCCAATCGTATTAAAAAACTCGAAAACATAAAATAATCGTTTTTCACTTATTTTTCATCACTAACTTGTTGATTTATAAAGCTAAAATATGCTATTATACTAATGGAAAGAAGAGGTAGTTATGAACGAGAATAAAAGATTGCTTGCTTTATTTGGTGTATTCGCTGTCATAGTTATAATTATTTTAGTCGTTTGCCTATGGCCAGAACCTGATAAAACATTTGCTTGTAAAGTCAAAGGTGACGAAAATTATAATAAAATAGGTAGTATAACTTACGATGAGTATGAATGTCTAAAAGACGAAGATAAATTTGCTTTAGTAACTAAACAAAATCTTTCAAACAAAGAAAAGAAAGCATTAAATAATACAGCTAAACAAATGGGAGTAGGACTTTACTACTTAAGTGACGAATTAACTAAAAAAGAAGTCAATGAAATAGCTGATGATTTAGGTAAAAAATATGAGAAAAACAGTATGATTATCGTTGAAAATGGTAAAATAACTGATACTCTAGAAAATAAATTATCAGACAGTAAAGCTATGGAAGAATTTTTAGATGATGCTGGATTTGCTAAATGGAAATTTGGAGCTACTCCTGATGAAGAGTACCCTAATCTTTCAAAAATTGATTATGCAACATTTGAAAAATTATTTAACAGTGATGACGTATTTACCATAATCTTTACTCAAACAACATGTGGCTATTGTGCCCAATTTAAACCAGTAATCAATGAATATGCTGGCAAAAACAATATACCAGTATATTACATGGATATCGACACTTTAGAAGAAGACGAATATAATAAACTATTATCTGAAGTATCATACTTTAGTGAAAATAGTGGTTGGGGAACTCCAACAACATTAGCTCTAAAAGACAAAAAAGCCGTTGCTAATTTATCAGGTTATACTGATAGTACAACAGACTTAGATAACTTCTTTAAACAAGCTGGTTTAAAAGATTAAAAACGTTTCCGAAATAGAAACGTTTTTTTTAATCGCACTTATAACCATCATCCATAAGACTTTGCTTCAGCGCACTATAACTAATTTTTTTGTCAAACTTTGATACTACCACTTTAAAATTTAAATCATTCTCATCAACCGTTGTTTTAACATTTTTTCCTTTAAACTTATCCAAATAATCATTTACCGTTCTCTCAAAAACTTCCTTATAATTCGCATAATCACCCTTTAAATTAGCTTCGTTATTAACCTCCAAAGATTTTAAACTACCACCCTTAAATTGGCCTTCTACCTTAATATTAAAATCAACGCCATCATATTCGGCTTTTTTTAAGCACTTTAAATTATTGTCACAACCGCTTGTTAAAAACAAAATAGTACCTATAATAATAAACTTTTTCATCATACACATCACTCAATAATATTATAATATAAAACTTCAAATAATCAAAATAAAATGTTATACTTAAGTAAGGTGATAAAAATGGATACTATAAAAGAAAAATTAAAAAATATAAAATTACAAGACATTGTTATAATAAGTGACTTTGACCATACCTTAACTGCTCCGGCCTCATTAAGCTCTAGCGATGTCGTCTCTAAAAATAAAGCTTTTCCTATAGAATATCGTCAAAAACACGATGAAATAGATGAAAATTACCGTAAAATAGAAAAAGATTTAACTATTCCTAAACCTGTAAAAGCCAAAGCCATGCAAGATTGGAATGACAAAGTAATAAGCCTAATGATTGAATATGATATAACCAAAGAAGAAATAAGCGAAGCCATAAATAATAAAAACAGTATGATTTTAAGAGAAGGAGCCAAAGAAATAATCGAATTTTCTCATCAGAAAAACATTCCCTTTATAATTATTTCCGCAGGAATTAAAAATTCTATTGAAGCATTTTTAAAAAATCAAAATCTTCTATTTGACAATGTCTATATTATTTCCAATGAAATCCTATTTGATGGAAATAAAATAAAACAAAATCAAAATTTTCCAATGACCTCTCAAAATAAAGATCAAGTAATTTATCCTGAAAATGTAAAATCAATCGTCCAAGCCAAAAAACTTGTCTTATTATTTGGTGACAATATAACTGATGCCCTTATGGCTCCTAAGAATAAAACAGTCATAAAATTTGCTTTTCCATATACGCAAGCTAAAGAAGTTATCGAAAAATTTAACGAAACCTTTGATTTTATTGAAGATGGTAAACCATTATATAAAGAAGTACTTGAAATATTAAAGGAAAAAAATGAATAAAGAATATATAACCGTAATCGCTCCATCAAGTAATCTAAAAAAAGAAAATGAAGAAGACATTCAAAAATCTATAAACGAATGTCAAAAACTCGGTTTAAAAGTAAAAATAAGCAAATGTGCTTATTCAAGTACTCCTAGTAAAGAAGAAAAAATAGAAGATTTAGAAACTGCCTTTAAGGATAAAGCAACTAAAATCATCATTTGTGCGAAAGGTGGAGCTTTCTGTAAATACCTAATAGATAAAATAAACTATGACATAATCAAAGAAAACCCTAAAATATTTGGTGGCTTAAGTGATGCCACCTTCCTTTTAAATGCCATATACGCAAAAACGGGAATTATTACCTTTCATATGTCTGATTTTAAACATTTATATATGGATAAATATAATCTAAAATGTTTTGAAGAAATGTTTATAAAAAGAAAAACCAAAATAATCCCTCAAAACACAAAATGGTATACCTTAAAAGAAGGAATTGGAAATGGTACTTTAATCGGTGGAAACTTAACCTGCCTAACTATGCTTTCTGACACAGACTATTTTCCCAAAGATAAAAAAATAATTCTTTTTCTAGAAGAAGTTCAAAGTGCTTCTTCTAAAGAAGGAATTGTTAAAAACATAAATAAATTAAAAGAAAAAAACTTGTTTGATAAAGTAGAAGGTTTACTTATATCGGATTATACCAATGATGAAAATCTAAAATTTGAAGATATTTTGTTAAAAGAATTAAGCGATTATAACTTTCCAATTGTTAAATGTCATGACTTTGGTCATAATAAAATAAACTGTATTTTACCAGTCGGGGCCGAAGTTACCTTAGACGGTTTTCATTCAAAACTAATAATCGATGAAGAAATATTAAAATAATTATAAAAATATTCAGTTCATAATTAACTCATAATAGTTTATTTAAAATATAGGTTTATTGGCATAATATTTTTGAAACATTGTTGACATTTGTTATAAAAAATGTATAATAAGTTTACATCAAAAAGGCGAAAATGTTCACAATTTAATTGCACAATAAGCTTTAAGATGTTATAATGATAATGTAAGATAGTGTCTGCTTAATGTATTTTTTGCTCATTCTTACATAAGATAAAAAAGAGATAAACCTAATTGCGTCGTTAGGTACTTATCTCCACATGTTGTGTAGCGGCACCATAACTCAGTAGTTGAGTTAGGTGCCATTTTTTTAATGCTTTTTTGATTTGAAGTCTGACAGTAAATAAATAAGTACTGCCAATATTACTAAATATTCCAAACGGAATACCTTCCTTTAAAACTTCACTCATGTGGCATCACCTCCTCATAATTAAAAAATATGCGGAGGTAAGCACCTAACATTTTAGGTTTATCTCTATGACATTATAGCAAAATGTGGCACTTTTTTCAATTGTTTTCCACAACAAAGCTTCTAAATATTTTCACCTATTATTTTTTACAAAAAAACATCATAATGTATTTTAGGCTTATTACCTATGCTATTTTTGATATCAAAAATAAATAAAATTTGTACCTAATTAAAATAAAACATAAAAAAACCGTTGATAATCAACGGGTAATTACTAAGTTGGTGGAGAATAAGAGACTCGAACTCTTGACCCCCTGCGTGCAAAGCAGGTGCTCTAGCCAACTGAGCTAATTCCCCAAATCACAATTACTCAATAAGTATACCATTAAAACTTTCTTGTTGTCAATATTTTTATACAAAAAAGTTAAATTTTATTTTTAAATGTATATTTGATTTTTTGACTTTTACTAAAAGCTTTGCTATAATTTACTCGTATAGACGGGTGATAATATATGAAAATAAAAAATGTTGAATTACAAATATCCGCTATTAGAAGAAGTCAATATCCAACTGATAATAAGCCAGAATATCTTTTAGTTGGTAGATCTAATGTCGGTAAAAGTAGTTTTATCAATACACTTATTAATAGGAAAAATTTTGCTAGAACATCAAGTAGACCAGGAAAAACTCAAACGATTAACTTTTATAATGTCAACGATGAATTTTATTTAGTCGATGCCCCTGGTTATGGATTTGCTCAAGTAAGCAAAACTAAGCGTAAAAAATTTGGACTTATGATGGAAGATTATATGATTAATCGTAAAAACTTACGTTGTGTCTTTCTACTAACAGACTTTCGTCACCGTCCAACAAGCGATGATATTATGATGTATAACTTTCTAAAATATTATAAAATTCCTGTAACCATAGTGGGAACAAAAATAGATAAAGTTGGCATCACCTTAAGGCAAAAACAAAGAACAGCTATTTTAAATGACCTAGATTTAGTTGTTGGTGATGAATTTGTTATGTTCTCTAGTATAACTAAAGAGGGCAAAGAAGAAATCCTTAAAAAAATTGAAAGAACAATGTAAAATAATCTCATAAAAAATAAAAGGGCATACACTACTATTAGGTGATAGAAGTGAAACTTACCTTCCAAAATAATGAGATAATTATATATTTAAATAAATCATATATAAAAAATATCGACTTTCAAAACAAAAAAACTTTAGAAAATTATTTAAATAAAATTTTAAACAAAATTAAAAATAAATATGAAATATATATATCGGGGTATTATAACGTCAAAATTTTTTTGAGTGAAGAATATGGTATAATTATTGATATTCAAAAAGAAGAGTTAGATTACCCTGAATATTTTTCTGGTGAAGTTGATATGAATATATCAGTTATTGAAGATAAATTTTTATACGAAGTTTTAAACATCAATATTCCTAAAAATATTTTAAAAAAACTTGAAAAATATAAATTTTTAGATAAAATATATCTAGTTTCCAAAGAAAGCCTTACCGATATTGAAATAGGCGTAATTTTAGAAAATACAAAAATAGTATATGGCGACGAAGCCAAACAAATAAAAAGTAAAAGTCGTAAAATCGAGGTGATATAAATGAAAAAACCAGTAGTTGCCCTAGTTGGAAGCCCAAACGTTGGAAAATCTACAATATTTAATAAACTAGTCGGTAAAAAAATATCGATAATCGAAGATACTCCGGGAATTACTAGAGATCGTATTTATGGAACCGTCACTTATGGTAAATATCAATTTCATTTAATTGATACCGGCGGAATTGATATCTCTGGTGGTAGCTGGGACACCCAAATAAAAGCACAAGCCGAACTAGCAATTGATGAAGCTGATATAGTTTTATTTGTTGTTGATGGAAAAAATGGCTTAAACTCTAATGATTACATAGTTAGAGATATGCTTCTAAAAAGTGGTAAAAAAGTTATTGTAACCATTAATAAAACAGACTCAAAACAATATGAAATGCATAAATATGATTTTTACGAACTAGGTTTTGACACTTATATTGAAGTAAGTGGTGAAACAAATCTAGGACTATACGAACTATTAGATGAGATAACTAAAGACTTTAACCAAATCGAAGATGAAGAAGACGATAATATCATTAAATTTTCTATTATCGGTCGCCCAAACGTTGGGAAAAGTAGCTTAGTTAATGCCTTATTAAATGAAGAAAGAGTAATTGTCAGTCCCGTTGCCGGTACAACAAGAGATGCCATTGATACACCATTTAAATATCAAGGAAAAGACTTTGTTGTTATTGATACAGCCGGCATGCGAAAAAAAGGCAAAATATATGAAAACGTTGAAAAATATAGCTTACTTAGATCACTTAAAGCCATTGATAGATCAAACGTCTGTGTTTTAGTCATAAATGCGGAAGAAGGAATAATTGAACACGATAAACATATTGCTGGATATGCTTTAGATGCTGGGAAAGCCATTATAATTGCCGTCAACAAATGGGATTTAATCGAAGATAAAGACAAAGAAATGAAAAAATTTACCCAAAAAATAAGAGATGAATTTCAGTTTATCCCATATGCCCCAATTGTCTTCCTATCAGCTTTAACCAAAAAAAGAATACATACTTTGATGCCCGAAATAATTAAAGTAAATGAAAATGCTCATAAACAAATAAAAACAAGTCTTTTAAACAATGTCATCATGGATGCTTATTCTCTAAATCTTCCACCATCATATAAAAATAAAAGACTTAAAATATACTTTTCATCTCAAGTTGGCATCTGCCCGCCAACCTTTAAAATTCAAGTCAATAGTAAAGGATTAGTTCACTTCTCATATAAAAGATACTTAGAAAACAAAATAAGAGAAAACTTTGATTTTGAAGGAACTCCTATCGTCATCAATTTTAAAAGCAAAGGTGAAGAGTAGCTAAATAAAACCTCCTACATATAATAATCTAGGAGGTTTTAAAATTGAGTTTTTCAGATAAATTTTTCCAAAAAGTTGAACAAAAATCAGGAGTAGGTAAACAAACTATTTTAGATTTAGCTAAAAAGCTGCAAGATGGTAACTTAAAAAATGAAACAACCTTAAGAGAAGTAATAAACGAGTTAAGTCAAATGACAGGTAGAGAAGTATCCAAAGAAAAGCAAGATAAAATAATTGAAGCTGTAATTAATGATAAAGTACCAAAAGACATTGATAAAATGATCTAAATCAATGTCTTTTTATTTTTGTGTTACTTGACTTGTCCCACATGCATTAAACATCAATGTTGTATTGGCCTTATCAGTTATCCAATTTTGACCTACATATATAACAGTAAGATTATTATTGCCACTAAACATCCAAGACATATCAGTAACATTTCTGGTATCAAAAGAGCTTAAATCTAAGCTAGTTAATTCATTACAGTTATTAAACATTTTTTGCATATTAGTAACATTACTAGTATAAAATGTACTCAAATCAAGCTCTTTTAATTTCCTACAATTCACAAACATTCCACTCATATCTGTAACTTTATTCGTATAAAAATTATTTCCGAAGTTAATAAATTCTAAATTATAATTAGATGTAAACATCCACTTCATGTCAGTAACATTACTTGTATTAAAAGTACTTAAATCAAGATTATTTAATTTATTGCATTGACTAAACATCCAAGCCATAGTTGTCACATTACTCGTATCAAAGCTACTTAAATTAACTGTTTCTAGGGCAAAATTATCCGAAAACATTCCACCCATATTAGTAACATTTGATGTATCGAAACTACTTAAATCGAGATTTGTTAAATTAGATTCTCTTCTAAACATGCCATGCATGTCAGTTGCATTACTTGTATCGAAATTATCATTAAAAGTAATCGACTTCATATTTGAAAAACCATCAAATACATAAGCACTATTTTCATTAGCTATTACTTTACCTTTCGCTCCAATATATAAATCATACTTTGAACTGTCTTCTGAATTTGGTACTACCCAAGCCATTACTTCGCCGTTTTCCTTATCTTCGGATACATTCCAGCTTTCTACGGCACTTTCTGGAATATCATTATTATTCACAAAAGTCGCACTTACAATATTTTCTCTATAATAGTCCGAATGAAAATCAGTTTGACTAGTCGTATCCCAAGCTTGAATTATTTTTGAATTATATTTTATATTTCCTTTAACGTGTAAACTAATTTGTGTATTAAACGCTGCGTAACCTCCTGCCATAATAATTAGAATTAAAAATACACCTAAAATAATTAATCTAGTTTTAGTTTTCACTTTTCTTCGCATTATTTTTCGCATATTTTATCTCACTTTCTATCTTATACAAAGTATAACAAAATATTTCAAAAAATTCAATATACCCGTCATTAAAATAAACAGACATCTTTATAAAAGTACAATATCCATAGGTGATACTTATGAGTTACCGTTTAAAGGATATAAGAATAGACAATGACCTCACACAAAAATATATGGCACAAAAACTTAATGTTAGTCGCAGTACTTATAGTGGCTGGGAAAATGAAGGGGATAATATACCTTTATATCAATTTAATAACTTCTGTGAAATTTTTAATCTGAGCTTAGATTATGTGGCTAAAATCATCGATAGAAGAGAAGAAATCACAAATAATATCAAGAAAAAAATAGACTATAAATTGACTGGTCAAAGACTAGAAATAGTAAGAAAAGAAAATAAAATAACCCAAAAACAATTATCTAAAATAATGGGGATTTCTGAAGCTACATATGTAAATTATAAAAATGGTAAAACACCTATTCAAACAGAAATTTTAAAAGAATTTGCCCTTTATTTTAAAGTATCTTTAGACTGGTTAGTTGGCAAAAGTGAAATTAAAAAGCTAAAGGAGGAGAAAATATGAACCATGAAATGAGACTTCATCCAGAACCGTTTGAACTAATAAAAGGCGGAACAAAAACAATTGAAATGCGTTTATATGATGAAAAAAGAAGACAAATTAGAGAAGGAGATATAATTACATTTACCAACCGTCAAACAAATGAAGAGATAAAAACAAAAGTTATAAAACTTCATATTTATCCATGTTTCCAAGAACTATATAAACACTTTGACAAAATATCACTTGGGTATAATGAAGATGAAACACCAAACCACGAAGATATGGATATTTATTATTCGAAAGAAAAACAAAAGAAATATGGTGTTGTGGGTATTGAAGTAAAAATTATTAATAAATAATGTTCTGATTTATTTCAGAATTTTTTTAATTTTTTAAATAATGTTGTAGATTTTCGAATTATTTTACCCGCTTTTTATCGAATTATTTTACACTGATTTCCCTTTCAAATTTAGTTATTGCCATTACAATAAGCATACAAAGGTAACCTTTGTATGCTCGTTTTATCTTATTTTATA
>CALVRJ010000030.1 GCA_944358545.1 uncultured Bacilli bacterium
CTGTACAATACAGACTTAAATATTCATAAAATAATTATTTTTATTTAGTGTGTACTTGACAGGTACTAGTATCTTATCTAACTTTTTTAAATTATATTTTTTAAGACAAAGGTTTTAGTACGTGACATTTCTTTTAATGATGTCATAACACCTTCGTTACCTATTCCAGAGTGTTTCCAACCACCGAACGGCATTTCAAATGGTCTAAAGAATGAGGCACCATTGATGACAACACCACCACATTCTAATTTATCCGCAACGTACTGACATGTTTTCTGGTCTTTTGAGAAGATGCAGCCACATAATCCATAGCTTGATTGATTAGCGATGGCAATAGCTTCATCTAAATCTTCATATTCGATAATTGGAACAACTGGACCAAATATTTCCATATCTTTAGCTACTTCCATATCTTTAGTAACTCCGTCTAAAATGGTTGGCTCATAGAATGCTCCTTTACGACGGCCACCAAAGATTATTTTAGCTCCGGCAGCAACTGTTTGGTTTACTTGTTCTTCAACTGTTTTAGCAGCATCTTCGCTAATTAAACAGCCAATTTTAGATGTTGGATCACTCGGCATTTTTACTGGTATTTGCTTGAATATTTCAACTAATTTAGATTCAAATTCGGCTTTAATATCTTTATGAACTAAGAATCTTTTACTGGCACAGCAAACTTGTCCGGTATTATAAAGTCTGCCCCAAATAATTTCTTTAACGGCTAAGTCAATATCGCCGTCTTTATGTAAGATAAAGGCATCATTACCACCCAATTCTAAAGTTACGTGGGTAATATTCTTAGCACATTTAGCCATTGTTTCAGCACCAGCTTTAGTTGAACCAGTTAAGGTTACTAAAGCTACTTTAGGGTTTTCGGCTAATGCTTGAACTACTTCACCGCCGGCACCATTTAATAGATTAATAACACCTTTAGGAACTCCAGCTTCTATTAATAATTCAACATACTTGGTTAATGTAAGAGGATTATGGGCAGACGGTTTTAAGATTACAGAGTTTCCCATTAAAAGAGCTGGTGGAACTTTTTGACAGAACAAATCACTTGGAAAATTAAATGGAATTACAGCAACAACAACACCTAATGGATATTGCTCTGTATATTGAATATGATGTTCTTGCCCTGGTTCTAGGCCAGCTGGAATAACCTCGCCATACTCATGTTTGGCTTTTTCACAAAAGGCAGGAACACCAATTGAAACGTTGGCTATTTCACCTTCGGCTTCAGTTATCGGTTTTCCGGTTTCATCACTAAGTAATTTAGCAAGTTCATCTTTATGTTCTTCAACTAAAGAAACAAATTTCATTAAGATAGATGCTCTTTCGTGAAGTGGCTTTTTAGCCCATTCCTTTTGAGCTTGATAGGCGGCTTCAACAGCAGCATCACAATCTTCTTTAGATGGGTCTGGGACAGTGTCGATTAATTGATTAGTTGCCGGATTATATATTTCAATTGTTTTTCCGTTACTGGAATCAACCCAGTTTTCACCAATTAGATTTTTTGCCATTATTCATTGCCTCCAAATCCAGTGTATGAAAGTGATAAACCACCTACGGTATTAGATGAATGGTCACCGGTACCATATTCACCAAAAGTAAATACCATTAAGAATTCTTTATCAGGAATTACTTTTTTAACTTCTGGATAAATTTTATCTTCGATTTGAGATAAGGCAAGTCCTAATCTTCTTCCGCCACAGTGAACTAAGAAGTATGAATTTGGATTTGTATTCATTAAACTATTTAATTTATTAATAGTTTCTTCGTTGGCTTTTAGGATTCCTTCTGGGGTATTTGATAATTGGATAACGGCTGTATTTTCAACGAGGTTAGCACCAATATTCATCGAATAATCATCATTACCAAACATCGGATGACGAACAGCTGTTACTTTGCCTACTGGGTCTTTAACTCCTAGTGGGGCACAGATTGATTCGGTAAGTAAGTTGTTGCCTTTTAGTGATTCGACATCTTTGCCAGTCCACTCAGCATATACTTTTAAAGCTGGTTTGTGGTCGATTTCAACTAAGGTTCTTTCATCTCTTACTTTGGTGATTACGCCAACATTATTGGTTTCATGATAAGCTCCTGTGTAAAGGTTTTTCATTTCACTATCTGTATAGAAAATAGCAATACTTAAACCATCAGAGAAAGCTTCACCATCGTTTAAAATGCTCCATTTTCCTTCAACAGTATTATCGGCAGCAGAACCACCAAATACTGGAATATTTCCGATTACATCTTGAATTCCTTCAAGATATTCTTCTTCATTAGCTGGTGAGGCAGTCATAAAGAAGAAGTCTGGTTCTTTATCTTCACCTTTTCTTTTAGAAATAGCTTCCTTAGCTACTCTTCTTCCAACTTCTCTTGGAGTTTCAGCGGTTTGTTTGGAACCGGCGGTAACTACTTCAACATCACCACCGAATAACATCATACCTGAGTATCCGGTTTCTTTATTTAGATAACCGTCTTGAGTACAGATGGCGGCTGATGAGGTACAACCAATGATTGGAATGTTTCCTAAAACGCTTTTTGCTCCTTCCATAAGTTTGGCTTGGTCTTGATTACAACTTGTAAAGAATAAACCAATTTGGGGATTTTCAATGACATTAGCCATTGTTGCTGTTTCAACACCTGAAGCATAAGCGTCAGGATTTTCACTATAACCTACTTTTGTTTTTAACATTTTTTAACCTCCTTAGTAAGCTTCTTTTATTATTTCGAGTAAGTCTTCTTTGGTAACTTCTCTTGGATTTCCAGATGTACATGGGTCAATTAAAGCTTTTTCGGCAAATTTTTCAAAGTCTTCTTCTTTGACTCCATATTCGCGAAGATGAGTTTTAAGGTTTAAAGTTTGTTCAAGGTCACGAACTTTTTTAACAACTAAATCAACGCATTCGTCATCTGATAATCCATCAGGGTTTTCTTTAAAGGCACGTGCTATTTCACGGTATCTTTCTTTTGCCACAGTACCATTCCATTTTAAGACATATGGTAAGAATAAGGCACACGCAAATCCATGTGGAACGTGATATAGGGCACCTAATTGATGAGCAAGGGAATGTACAATTCCTAAGCCGACGTTAGAAAATCCCATGCCGGCAATATATTGAGCGACTCCCATATTGTCGATGGCTTCTCTTTCCTTGTTTACGGCTTTAGGTAAGTTTTCATAAATCATTTCCATTGCTTTATGATGGAACATATCACTCATAACCCAATGACCTTTAGTGATATATCCTTCCATGGCATGAGTTAAAGCGTCCATTCCGGTTGCGGCAATTGTATTTCTTGGAGCTTCAGCCATTAAATCTGTATCAATAATGGCTAAAACGGGAATATCGTTAGGGTCGACACAGACACGTTTAACTTCATATTCTGGATCAGTTATTACGTAGTTTATGGTTACTTCGGCAGCCGTACCAGATGTGGTTGGCAAGGCAATTAAAGGTAAGCTACGTTTTTTAGTATTAGCTGTTCCTTCTAGTGAACGAATATCAGAGAATTCTGGGTTTTCCATAACGATACCAATACATTTAGCTGAATCAATTACAGAACCACCACCAACGGCAACTAAACAGTCTGCTTGAGCTTTTTTACATGCTTCAATTCCGGCTTTAACGTTGTCAATTGAAGGGTCAGGTTTGATTTGATCGAATATTTCAAAGTCGATATTTCCAGCTTTTAGAGTATCGATAACTTTTTGGGTAACACCACAATTCATGAGGGTTTCATCAGTTACTAGGAGTATCTTTTGGAAACCTCTTTTTTGAATTTCAGGAACAAGTTTTTCACGAGCTCCAGAACCAAAATAAGATGTTTCATTTAAAATTATACGATTTACCATTTTATCCTTCCTTTCTTACTTTAATTTTACCATGCTTCAGATAAGAGTTTTTAGATAAATTGAAGAAATTTGTTTTATGGTGGAAAAAAGTGTAAATAAAAAGATAGAGGTTAATCTATCTATTCAGTTATATATACAGGAGATACTTTGTGATCTAAAACTTTGACAACTCTATTTTCAAGTTCGCTTCCGGAATGGTTTAAGAAGCCAAATAATTTACTTTTTTTCTTTGGCGTTGGAAGGTCTTCTTCATAACGAGTTTTAGCGGCCAAAAGTTTATCTTTACTTAATTTTATACCCAAGATATCTTGAAGCTTAATGGCCATAGTTACTCCTTCGTCAGTATTTAACTGATATATTATTTCGTCATAAGCTTTATCTTCACAGTAGTCTAATAATGGTTTGTAAATTGCTTTTAGACCATCGTCAAATTTTTTGTATGTTTCAGGGAAAACTAAGAGATTGCAAATGCTTGCAATAACACATGAGAGGTAGTCATGATTGTGTTTTTTATATTTAATAGCTCCTGTGCTTTCGATAATCGGGATTAAATTATTGTCGTAACATTCATAATTTAGTTCGGTTATAGTTTGGGCATTGCTGTCTTTAATTTTTTGGTATTTAGCAAATGGACTATCGCGTAATTCGATGTTATAACCTATTAAGCCTTTGACATTTAAATAAGCATTAGCATAGTTATCGGGACTTTCATTTGATGATTTTCTAACAACGTTTAGTTTTGATTCACCCCAAAGGAATATATCTTCATCTTCTAAAGAATGAACGTAAAGAATATCTTTTTGATTATTGTAAAATACCCTATAGACTTCTGTTTGCATGTCTTCATTTTGATATGTCGTTTCATAGCCACAAGTAAACCCGTGATTTTTTATTATTTCTAAGGCTTCATGTGTCATAATGTTCGGATATAAATCGTCTAAAGGTTGCGGGTTTATAGGCTTAGCCTTAGGTTCAACAGGTTCTTCCGGTTCGAGAACTTCGGGAGTTAATATTTCTTCCATATGATTTTGTTTGATTGGTTTGGTATTTAGTAATTCAGTGACAATATTGCGTTCTTTGGCTTTTCTTAACCCGTCTAATTCGTCTTTGGTGAAAATATATTTTTCAGGGTGGGCTTCACGGTCTTCTTTGCTTCCTTCATAAACGGCTTTATTTATGGTCAAGGGCATACTTAGCTTATTTAATTTTTCGATATCAGATTTTTGGATTGACAATATTTTATCATATAGTTTATTTGAATCTTGGTCACATAGTTTATAAAGGTTACCTAATTGAATGCCTCTTATATTCATATCATCTAAAATTAGTAAAAGGGTTAGAGTCAAATCTTTTCCTTTTAGGTTTACAAGGTCGTCGATAGCACTGCGAGCAGCCATATTATTTTCAATCATTTGATTTACTAAGGTATTAAAAGAATTATAGTCTAATGGCTTTCTATTCATAGTAAAGCTCCCTCCTATTCTTTAAATATTATAACATGGATATGGTAAGTTGTGAATTATTTGGACTTAATGTTTTTTATTTTTTAGTTGTTTGATAGTTTCAATTTTAAAGTTTGGAAAGGCATTAACGAGCCTTTTAATAAGAATTGATTTGGTTTCAAGATATTTTTTCATAGCTTTGTGAATTTTGATTGTTGCGTCTTTGGATGAGGCAATGTTTTTTAATTTAAAAATAACGTTTACTGAGACAATTATATCAATTATAAAAATAATTAGTAATATGATACCTATTATATTTAAAATATTTTCAGGAATTTTATTTATTAAACTGATAATGGCTGGGTTTAGAAGATAAGTAATGATAAGGCCTAAAAAGCCGAAGAATAGCGATGAAATTAAACTTATACGACCGTTTAGGTTATATTTTTTATCACTATAGTCCCACCATCTTGTTTTAAATAGTTTCTCCATGATGTAGCTTGTAAAGTATTCGAGAACTGAGCAAATTAGAAATGACATTACAAAAAGAGCTACGGGGTCTTCATAATATTTTCTTAACATAATGAAAATCAAAATAGCTCCAAAGCCATATATCGGACACCAAGGACCGATGAGAAATCCTCTAGAGGTTAGTTTTCGATTATTTAAAGAGACAATAGTTACTTCTATAAACCAACCGATAAATGAATATATAATAAAGAGAATAAATAATTTCATAACATACACCTTGGTTTAATTTTACACTTTATTTAGGACGATTACAACTTTTATAGATAATTGATGTTTTTCTTTTTATGTAATCAACGTCATCTAATAATTCGTTAAATAATTTATTTATTACTGAGTATTTCATATTATCACCAAGCTTATAGTAACATCTTTTTATTTATTTTTCATCGGTTTCGACAATATATCCCTTATTTAGATATAAGGATTTTTTTAAGTGGAAAATTATTTTGTTTTATAGTATAATTATATTGGTGAATTTTATGCAGAGTATTAAAGGGGCAAGAAGTAGTTTTAGAAATATTAACCCTTATGCGAACAGAGGAATGACATTAGAAGCGGATTTGGAGGCTTCAAATACTTTTTATTTAGTTAATGACATTGCGATTGTTCACAAGAAACCAACACCAATTACAATTTCTAAGGTGGATTATCCATCGAGGTTACAAGCGGTGATTAGAGAGGGTTATTTTAGGACTCCTTCGACAACTGATTACAATGGAATTTATAAAGGAAAATATATCGATTTCGATGCGAAAGAAACAAAGTCAAAGACTTCTTTTCCTTTAAATAATGTTCATCCACATCAAATTAAACATTTAGAAAGTATTGCAAGACATGGCGGAATTGGTTTTTTAATCGTTAGGTTTACATTACTCAACAAGACTTTTTTTATAAGTATTGAAAAATTATTAGAGTTTATGAAAAATAGTAATCGAAAGTCAATTCCACTTGAATACTTTGAGAAGGAAGGTTATCAAATTGCCGATAAATATAATCCAAGAGTCGATTATATTGAGGTAATAAATAAACTATATTTTGGAGGTAAGAAATGAAAAATCTAATTGTTTTTATGAAAAAAGACAAATTTAATTTAGTGGTGGCTATTTTAAGTTTTGTCATATTAGCACTGGGTTGGTATTTATTTAGCTGGTGGGCTGGATTAATTGCTTTTGTTTTAGTAAATTTAATTTGGATTGTTCCTTTTATTCAGTGGAGTGTCAAATTAGATAAACGGGAAAAGGTCAGAGAACTTGAGGAGCATAAATTTACTCAAGATATCGAAGATGAACCGATGTTAGAAAGAAGGGATGATGATTTGGCTAAAAGAGGTAAGAAGTCAAAAAAGAAGTCCGATAAGAAAACCTTAGGTAAAAAGATTTTACTAGGAGTTATGATATTTTTCCTAGCATGTATTGTTCTAGCGATTATTTTCTTTATTTATATTGCTTTGACGGCGGGAAAATTCGACCCTGATAAGTTATATTCAAAGGAAGCAAGTACGCTTGTCGATGTAGATGGAAATACTTATGCGAAACTCGGTTCAGAGATGAGACAAAAGATTTCATATGATGATATGTCTGAGGAGCTCATAAACGCAATTGTGGCAACTGAGGATTCAAGATTTTTCGAACACAATGGTTTTGATTTACCTCGTTTCATTAAAGCTTCTTTTGGACAACTTCTAGGACAAAATGCCGGAGGAGCTTCTACTTTAACAATGCAGGTTTCTAAAAACCAATATACTTCTGATGTGGCAACAGGCTGGGAAGGTATTAAGAGAAAGTTTACCGATATTTATATTTCAATGTTCCAAATTGAAATGAATTATTCAAAGGAAGAGATATTAGAATTTTATGCGAATTCATATTATTTAGGTAGTGGAGCTTATGGAGTTGAGCAAGCAGCACAAACTTATTTCAACAAGAATGCCGATGAGCTTAATATTGCAGAGGCCGCAATGATTGCTGGATTATTCCAATCACCAGTTGCTTATGACCCGAATATTAATCCTGATAAAACTGAAGCTAGAAGACAAGTTGTTTTAAGTTTAATGAAGAGACATGGTTATATTACTGATGACGAATATAAGGTAGCTAAAAAAATGACTGTCGATAAAATTGTAATAAAGGGTAATAGTTCAACTACCGACAATGCACAGTACCGCGGATTTATAAATGCGGTTGCGAGTGAGGTCGAAGAAAAGACTGGTTATAATCCTTATCAATATTCAATGAAGATTTATACGACTATGGACAAGGATAAGCAAGATGCTTTAAACGATATTATGGAAGGAAAAACTTATTCTTGGGAAAATGATGTCGTTCAAGCTGGAGTTGTAGCTATCGATAATGAAACAGGAGGCATTAGTGCGATTAGTAATGGTCGAAATCAAGATGGCGAGACATGGCAAGATTTCGCGACTGGTTCTGGGGGAAATGTTAGACAGATAGGTTCAACAGCAAAACCTTTATTCGATTATGGTCCAGCAATAGAATACAATAACTGGAATACAGATCATCCAATTATCGATTCTAAACATACTTATAGTGATGGAACTGAAGTTAATAACTGGGATAATGTTTATAAAGGCATTATTACGATGAGGCAAGCTTTAGTCGAGTCTCGTAACGTTCCAGCAGTTAAGACTTTCCAAAGTGTCGATAATGAAAAAATTAAAGATTTTGTAACGAAATTAGGATTACATCCTGAATTAAATCCTAATAATGGAAAGATATATGAAGCTGAAGCGATTGGTGGTTATAATGGTGAGTATCCATTATCAGTTGCCGGAGCTTATTCAGCATTTGCGAATGGTGGATATTATATCGAACCACATACGGTAACAAAGATTAAATTTGATGAAAGTGGAAAGACAGAAACTTATGAACCGAAAAAGACAAAAGTCATGAGTGCGGCTACGGCTTATATGATAACTGATATGCTTGTAGATACAGCTCAAAATGGTCTTGGAAGGTATAGTAATATAAATGGCGCAGAATATGCGGCAAAAACTGGTACAAGTAACTATGATGATAAGGCAAGAAAAATTTATCATTATCCAGATAATGCGGTTAACGATTTATGGGTAGCTGGTTATAATCCTGATTATACAATAGCCGTATGGTATGGTTATGCGAAGAATTCAAGTAGCCATTATAACAGATTTGGTTCTGCTCAAAATTCAAGATTATTTAATGCAGTGGCAAAACATTTCTTTAAATCTAATGTTAAGTTTGAGAAACCTGACGATGTTGTCGAGGTAACGGTTGAAAAGAATACCGGTACTTCTCTACTTCCTAGCGAAAACACTCCTGATAGTGCGAAGACAACAGAAGTATTTAGAGAGAGTACTAAACCAACTGAGGTTTCTGCAAGATTTAATACTTTAGGTAATGTCTCTAATTTAAAAGCTAGTGTTAGTGGAAATGAAGCAACTATTTCTTGGAATGGTATTAGTACTCCGGAAGCTTTGAGTCAAAGTTATTGGAAACCATTTGTTGAGAAAGCATTTGGTTTAGCTAAAGACCAAAATAGTTATTTATCTTACGTAATGAGTTATAACAGAAGCGTTTTGGGTAATTTAGTTTATAAAGTTTATTATAAAAATGGTAGTAATTTGACTTTACTTACAACGACTAGTGAAACTTCTACTACGGTTAAACTGCCAAATATTGATTCACCAACAATTGTCGTTAAGGCTGGTTATTCTAATTATTCTGGCTGTGATAGTAGTGGCGTTGAAACAAAAGTAAATTATAAAGCAGCTACAGCATCTGATGTAAGTGCGACATTAAATGGTAATTCTGCAGTTAATGTTCAGCTTGGTCATAATTATGTCGAACCAAGTAATCCAGTTAAAGTTACTTTAAATGGCGAAGATATTACAAAATCAAGTAGTGTTAAGGTTACTTTAACGGTTACTGATGCGACAGGAACAACAGTTAATAACTGGAATTCAGTAATTGGAACAGTAGAAGGTGTTTATACATTTACTTATAGAGTTACTTATGAGGGTGAAGATGTTACTACTTTAGAAAAAACTGTAACAGTAAAAGGTGGAGCTTAATGCTTCACCTTTTTATATTTACATATTTCTTGTAATTTACAATTATCGCAATGAGGGTTTCGAGCTAGGCAATGATATCTGCCAAATAAAACTAATTGATGATGTATTTTTCCTAAATGATTTTTAGGAAATTTTTTGTTTAGTTTTTTTTCGATTTCTAAAGGACTATCAGACGGTTTAGCTATACCTAGTCTTTTACTAACTCTCGCGACATGAGTATCAACAGCAATACATGGTTCGTTAAAGATATTACTGAGGACGACGTTGGTCGTTTTTCGGCCAACTCCTGGTAATGACTCAAGGTAGTTTCGGTCATTGGGAACTTGACCATTTTGTTCGGTTAATAGTCTTTTAGCTATTTCAATAGTGTTAAGAGCTTTTTTATGATATGTTCCTATTGGCCTAATGATGTTTTCAATGTCTGATAATTTAGCTTCACTTAAGGCTTTTAAACTTGGATATTTAGTAAATAAAATGGCTGTTACCATATTTACTCTTTTGTCTGTCGTTTGTGCGCTTAACATGGTGGCTAGAAGTAGTTCATAGTCTTTGTTATAGTTTAGTTCACATCTAGCGTCTGGAAATAATTCATTTAAATAGGTTTCAATCTTTATCGTTGAGCCAGTCATAATCGAATACTTCTCCTTTTGGTTTAGGCGGTTCTTTTTTTTGGTTTATATCGGCTGGGGTTTTAATGCCTTTTTTTTGCCATTCATATAGTATTTTATCGATGTATCTAAGGTTAGAAACGCCATTGTAAACGGCTTCTTTTAGGGCGGCTTCAATTAATTCTTCAGAAAATCCACCTTCAATCCAGGCACCAATTATTTCGTATTCCATCGGACTTAAAGTACGACCAAACTCATTTTCAAATTTATCGTAAATGTTCGTTCTTTTAGGTTCTTCTTTGTTTTCCATAACAGTTAAAGCTAGTTTATTATAAAGTTCATCTAGATTGATATATTCTTCATATACTTTCGCACTTCTAGTAGATATTTTTAAGATATCTTTCTTAGTTAAATCGTCGATTATTTTTAATGTTTCACCTATTGATAGTCCTAAATCTTTGGATATTCTTTCGGGGTCAAATTCATTATTACCAATAAAATATATAATCAAAATTAGTTCTTGTTCAGTTAATTTAAGTCTTTTGTAATTAACTAAAAGTAATTTTGGAATCGTAATCGTTCCACTTTTAATTATGTTCACTATTTTCTCTGTCATTTTAACCACCTTTAATTATTATATATTAAGTGGCGTTAAATGTCTATTATTTTGAACGTTTAATATCTTCGACTAATTCTTTTAAAAGTTCATAGTTACCCGCTATTTGCGACAATTTTGATTCGTCTTCTGTAGTAATGATAAACAAAAGGCAATCAAATTCATCCCAATCTGAATCAGTTGGATTTAGTTTTTTAACAAGAGGAATGTTTATGACACAGGAACATACTGCTTTGTCATATTCTTTACCTTGTTCTTTTGATACCGTCATATTTAACAGCGAGAACACTTCAGGAAACATACCATAGTAATCAAAGTAAAAAACTACTTCAACGGTATAGATATCTTTTCTGACTTTACATAAATTAGCAGAACAATCTCTATTTATGTAGTTAAAATGATATTTATCGGTAAATAGTCTAAAGAGGTCTTTTTCGGCCCAAACTTTTGTGTTTTCCAGCGATTTTTTCTCGATTGGTTCGTCTAGGTCTTGAATATTTCTAGAGCTATACCAAGTTTCATTCTTGTCTTCTTCTTTGTTAATTATTTTTAGATAGTCATTTAAGTATTCGTAATTTATATTTGTTGTTACTGTAATAAAATTGATAATTAAGTCACGATATTTTTCTTTAAACAAAACGTTTAATCTTTTTGCAATTATTTCTTTTAATTTTTTTATTTCTTCTGTTGTAAATTTGTTTTCTTTATTCATGTTTTCCTCCTTCGTTAATCTTGTTTACAAGGTCAATTAATCTAGTATTTTCGCCAGCTACTTTTTTCATTTCTTTTTTGTCATCGACTCCTAAAATAATTATTAGTTTTTCGAGAATAGATAGTTTTTGCTTTTTAAAATAATCATCGATGATTTTGGGAACGTTTATAAAATAATAGACACAGCCATCGGTATAGATGTTATCACTACCTAAAAGACATTCTTCAAAGGAGTGTTTCATTTCTTCACCTTTTAAGTCAAAGAAAATACCAATGAATCTCTGGGAATCAGGGTCTTGTTGAAATTTTATTTTAGAGTTTTCATCAGAAACTATTTTTTGATGTTTTTTATCGATAAATAGGTTTATTGTATTGCGATACTGCCATATAGGTAATAATGGTATATCTTTTTTAGCCTTTACTTGTTTAATAATTATAGGGGTTGTAGTAAATGTTTTATTTTTACAAAGGTAATTATAATCGATAGAACCGATAATGCTGATTAACTCTAATAATATTTCTTTTTCAGATGTAAATAGTATTTCAAGTCTTTTGTTAAAATCATCAGTTATTTTAATTTTAGGGTTATTCATTTTTCACCTCCTTCATAGATATATATACGATGTTTTTTGACGATTTCCTTTTTTTAGCAAAAAAAAAATTAGATTTTTATCTAATTTTTGTATTTTTTTATATATTCAGTTATAGCTTCTTTGGTATTTTCTAAGTTACCATCAATTATCTGATTTTCAAGGTCTTTATTTAACTCTTTGAGAAAACTTCCAGCTTTTTTATTTAAGATTTCACATATTTCCATAGGTTTTAAAGCAATGTCTAATTTACTTTTAATCGGTAATGTTACATATATTTCATTTAGTTTCTTTTTATCTTCACCTTTTAACTCACAGACCATGGAACAGATGTATAATCCGTAATCATATAAAACGTGTTTATCAAAGATGTTTAAATCTTTTACTTTATTTATTTTTTGAATAGTTTCTTTTTCGATAGAATTAAAATTATATTTATCTAAGACGTTTAGCTGAGCCCAGGTAACTATCATAGAAGGAGTTATCTTAATGTTTTTAAGATTATTTAGACCGAGGTTATCTGCTAGTTTAAGTTCTAGTAATAATTTTATACCATATTCTTTATTCGGGCTTGAAAAGATAATGTCTAGTTCATCTTTACAGCGGTCTTTAGATAATTTTTTTAATAAGTGACCATATCTTTTAATGTAGTATTTTAGGGTTTTATCGATTTTAAAGTTTAAGATAGTGGCAAATCTAATGGCTCTTAAGATTCTTAAGGCATCTTCTTTTAGCCTTATTTTAGGGTTACCAACACATTTTATTATTTTATTGTCTAAGTCTTCTTTTGCGTTCAAGAGGTCTATTTGATTGCCATCTTTATCAATACATAAAGTATTAATTGTAAAGTCTCTTCTTTGAAGGTCTTCTTCTAAGGTATCAACGTATTCAATTTTTAAGGGATGGCGATTGTTTTTATAGCCAAATTCTTTACGAAAGGTTGTTATTTCAAATTTTACTTGTTCAAAGATGATAGTTACGGAGCCATATTCTGAATTACTCGTGATTACTTCAGGAAAGATTTTCATTAGTTCCATTGGAGTAGCGTCAGTACAAATATCGATATCGGTAAAGCTTCTTTTTAGATAAAGATCTCTTGGGTAGCCACCAACCATGTAGGCAACATAACCATATTCATTTATTTTATTGAGTAATCTAAGAGCAGTATCATACATTAGGTTTTCACTTCCTTCATATTTATTATATCATTTCATGAGTTTATTTCAAAATAAAAAGACGTTTTTAGTTTAAAGCGTCTTTTAATTTAGCACCAGCTTTGATTGAAACAGCTGTTCTAGCAGGAATTGTTACAGCTTCTCCAGTTCTTGGATTACGTCCTTGTCTTGCATCTTTGTGTTGAGTTGCAAAAGTGCAGAAACCAGTTAAAGTAACTTTTCCTTCTTCTTGTAATCCTTTAACGATACCATTTAAAACTGCGTCTAAAGCACGAGTTGCATCTGCTTTAGTCATTCCTGTTTCTTCAGCTATGTAATTTACTAAATTTTGTTTAGTCATTGTGCAATAAATCCTCCTTCTTTGTTAAGCTATCTTGCTTACATTTACATGTTACCATGTTTGTTTTGAAAATTCAATATATTTTGTTATTTTTTAACGCTTAAATGAGGATTTTTACAAGTATTTTGGAATTTAATTACCTTTTTATTAAATTACAATGGCAAATAAGTTACCAGACCCTTTATTTACTAGTTTTGTCAAGGTTTGTTTAAGTTTAAATCTAACGGAATCCGGCATAAGTGATAGTTTAGCTTGAATACCTTCTTGAACGATGACATCAAGGCTTCTGCCAAATATTTCACTTTTCCAAATATTGTTACTGTCACGGTCTTGGTCTTTCATTAAATGATTTATCAGTTCTTTACTTTGAATTTCTGAGCCAATTATTGGTTCAAAGGTACTTTCTACATCGACTCTTATCATGTGTATAGATGGAGCAACGGCTTTTAATTTAATACCATAGCGACTTCCTTGTTTAATTATTTCTGGGGTATCTAAGGTCATATCTTGAAGTCTTGGTGATGCTACTCCATAGCCTGTTTTCTTAACCATTTTTAAAGCGTCTTTTACTTGATCATATTCTCTTTTAGCTTCATCGTATGTTTGGAATAGACTAAGTAATTGTGATTTGCTGGTAATATCAACACCGATGATTTCTTTTAAAACTTCGTTATAAAGATTATTCGGAGTTTTTAAAGTAACGGTTACTTCACCATTTGAAGTGTTTACCTCGGATAGGTAAGCTTTTTCAATGTATTCACATGTTTCTAATTTTCCAGTTATTTGGTCTATATCCCGAAGTTTATCTATTTCAGTAATACTTTCCCTGATAGCTTCAATATAGGCCTTTTTTAGCCAGTTATTCGGTTCAAGAGTAGCAACCCAGTCAGCCATTTCGACATTTATGCAGACAACTGGAAATTCATAAAGGGCTTCTCTTAAAATGTTATAGGCATCTCTTTCACTCATATTTTCAACATTAAGTGGAATGACTGGAGCGTTATACTCTTTTTTTAGTTTTTCAGCTAAATCCTCAGTTTCTGGAAGCATTGGATGGGTACTATTTAAAATAACAATAAATGGTTTCCCTATTTCGGTAAGTTCTTTAGCTATTCTTTCTTCGGCTTCGACATAATCATTTCTGGAAAATTCGCCTATTGATCCATCAGTCGTAACTAAAACGCCTATTGATGAATGGTCTTTAATTACTTTTTCTGTCCCAATTTCAGCAGCTTCGACAAATGGAATTGATTCATCATACCACGGTGTATGAACCATTCTTGGACCGTTTTCGTCCTCATATCCTTTAGCTCCGTCAATCACATAACCAACACAGTCAACTAATCTGACATTGGCTGAAAAATCATCTATTTTGATTTTGGCAGCATTGCTTGGAACAAATTTTGGTTCAGTTGTCATAATCGTTTTACCTTGAGCAGACTGTGGTATTTCATCTAAAGTTCTTTTTCTTTCATATTCATCTTCAATGTTTGGAACTACCAAGTTTTCAATAAACCTTTTAATAAAGGTAGATTTACCTGTTCTTACCGCACCGACAACACCTAAATAAATATCACCGCCAGTTCTTTCGGTGATGTTTTTAATAATGTCTATTTTTTCCATATTCTCCCTACTTTCTTTTACTCATTAAAAATATATGTATAATTTTCTTGAATATGAAAAAAGAAACTAAGTTTTAAGTTTCTTTAAGCTGTTTATTGTTTTAAAGTTACATGATCTGTACCACAATTATTAAATATCAACGTTGTATCGGCCTTATCAATTGTCCAATTTTTCCCCACATATATAACTGTAAGTTGGATATCATCAACAAACATATAGGCCATATCAGTTACATCTTGCGTATTGAAATTACTTAAGTCTAATTCTTCTAAATTTTGACAATTTGCAAACATACTTCTCATATTTGTAACTTTGTCTGTGTTAAAGTTGCTGACATCTATAGTATTTAATTTTAAACTAGCAAACATTGCTTGCATCGTAGTTACATTTCTAGTGTCAAAGGAACTTACGTTTAAAGTGGTTAAGCTTTCACAGTTATAGAACATAGCAGCCATACTTGTTACTTGCGATGTATTAAAATTGCTTAAATCAAGAGTTGTTAAGCTATTACAATCATTGAACATATAAGCCATTTGAGTTACTTTCGAAGTATTAAATGTTGTAATATTCAAATTAGTTAGTTTATTACACTTATAAAACATAGCCCGCATATCTGTTGTGTTATCTGTTTTAAAACTGCTTAAATCTAGATTAATTAAATTTGAACAGTCGTAAAACATATACTTCATATCAATTGATTTGCTTGTGTCGAAATTACCGTTAAAATTTATTAAATTTACTTCTTTAAATCCATAAAATAAATAACCGCTATTTTCATTAGCTATTACTTTTCCTTTTGCTCCAATATATAAATCATATTTTGATAAATCACTTGAATTTGGTACTACCCAGGCTTTAACTGTTCCTTTTTCTTTATCTTCGGATACATTCCAGCTATCTACGGCATTCTCTGGTACATTATTGTTATTTAAAAATGTTATGCTTACTATATTTTGTTTATAAAAGTCAGAATGAAAATCAGTTTGACTATTACTATCCCACTCTTGAATTACTCTAGTTCCTTCTAAAATATTTCCTTTAACATGCAAATTTATATTTGTTGAAAATGCGGCATATCCAGCTGTTATAACAAATAATAAACAAAATGCGGATAAAACTATTATTTTATTTATTTTCTTTCTTCTACGTCTTCCTACTTTTCTCATATATAAATCACCTATTTTTATGTACAATTTTATTGTACACCCCCCCCCCCCCCCCCCAAAAAAAAATTTTTCGGGGTGGTTTTTTTTTTTTTTTTTTTTTTTTTTTTTTTTTTTTT
>CALVRJ010000031.1 GCA_944358545.1 uncultured Bacilli bacterium
AGCACCCAATCAAGGTGTTTTTTTGTGACTTTTTCACATTTTAAAATTTGTCCCCCCTCTTAAGTTGACATTATTGGCTATGCGGCATTTAGAACGCAGCTTACAATAAATGGAACAAGTAATATAACAAGTGACTGGAAAGTATTAATAACTGATATTCAAAGTAAAACATTATCAGGAGCGGCAACTGATGCCGAGACACCAAGTCATACAGAAACAACCGCAACATTTAAAACAAATTTAGTAAGTCCCGGAGATAGTATGCAGTATGATATAACTGTAGAAAACAGGGGGGATATTGATGCGGTATTAGAAAGTATAGATGTAAATACTTCAGAAAACGAGGCAATATTATTTGAAACAAGTGGGATAAAAAGAGGAGATAAACTATTACCAGAAGAAAGTGATGTACTAACAGTAGTAGTAACATATAATCCGGAAGTAACAAATCAGCCAGATAATTTAAATTCGGAAGTAACAGTAACTTTAAATTATGTACAAGATGATGGGAGTATTTTACCAGAACCAGAAGGGGCAAGTATAGGAGGAATAAGCGTACCAACAGTAGAATCTGGAGATGGACTATATGAAGATAGTACAAGAGCTGGAAGATATGTGTATAAAGGAGCTAATCCAAATAACTATATAGAATTTAATAATGAGCTATGGCGAATCGTAGCTAAAGAAGCGGATGGAGCATATAAGATAGTAAGGAACGAAGTCCTACCAGAGGAAATGCCATTTGATGAGCGAGGAAATAGAGATTCGAATAGTAATGGAGCTGGTGGGACATATTGTGCGAATTCATTATATGGCTGTAATGCCTGGGCAGCAAATGCGAATTTAGTAGGAAGGCCATCCGAATTTACGAATACTACTTATACAGGAACAGTATTATTAGATTCAAGTTTAAATACATATTTAAATGGAGAATATTTAGAAAGTATAACAGATAATAGTGATAAAATAATAAATTATAATTGGGGAGTAGGAGCAACATATACAGATGCATCCTGGGAAGACGATGAAGATGAAGATCCAAGTGAGTTTGTAGCAGAAGAGGCCGCATATAAATGGAACGGGAAAGTGGCATTACTTTCATCAAGTGATGTTCATTTATCAGTAAGTAATGAAGAGTTATGTGGAACTGATAATAAGTATCATGATAGTTTAGAAACATGTGCGTCAAATAATTATTTAGTAATACCTGGTACTTCCTGGTGGCTTGTGTCCCCTAACTCTGACTACTCGGACTCTGTCGGCGGACTCACCAGTGGCGGCTACATCCGCTATGGTTACGGCGCGGACTATTCCTATGGCGTGCGGCCTGCAGTCTATCTAACCTCTAGTCTCTCCTTAAGTGGAAGTGGAACACAAAGTGATCCGTATCGCATAGGATAGGGTTTTAAACTTAAGTATAATCATTCGCAAAAACCGATAGGTTTTTGAAAAAATTCGCGTAGGCGAGTTTTTTTTGTATATATTATGTACTTATCATATTAAAAATATTTAAAAAAATGTTTATTTTGTTTGTAAAATAAAATGATATTGATTATAATATTATGTAAGTTGGTGGTATATGTGAAAGTAATATTTGAAAATGTTAGTGTTTTTAATGGTAAAAAGGTAATTGATAATTTAAATTTAGAGGTTAAAGATGAGTTTATAACTATTTATGGTAATAATGGTAGTGGTAAAAGTAGTTTAGTAAATGTTTTAATGGGTCTTTCTAATTTTAGTGGCAATATTTTTATCGATGATATTGCATTTAATAAAGATACTTTAGATATGATGGAAAAGAATATTGGATTTTTATTAAAAGATTATGATGATGTTATTATTGCTGAAACTGTTTTTGATGAGATTGCTTTTCCTTTAGAAAATCTAGGTCAAACAAAGGATCATATAAAAAAAGAAATTGATGAGATTAGTAAAAAAATTGGAATTTCTGATTTACTAGAAAAGGACCCACATGAACTTAGTTTAGAAAAGCGCAATTTAGTTAGTTTAGCTACGGCTTTAGTAAGTAAACCGGATATTTTAGTTATCGACAATATGCTTAGTGAATTTGATTTAAACATTATAAAATTGATAAAAGATTTAAAGATGACAATTATTAATTTTACAAGTAACAGTGAAGATTGTTTATATGGCGATAGAATTGTGGTATTAGATAAAGGCAAGATTGTATTAGATAATAAAAAAGAAGATTTCTTTGAGGATGCGGATAAGGTAAAAAAATATATGAAGTTACCTTTTATAGTAGATTTATCAAATAGGCTTAAATTTTATGATTTAATCGATAAGATATATTTTGATGAAAAAGAATTGGTGAACGCTTTATGGAAATAAAATTAGAAAATGTTAGTTATAAAATAATTAAAAATATTTCTTTGAATATAAATGGTAAAATTACTTGTTTTACAGGCAAAAGTGGATGCGGAATTAGTACTTTACTCGAAATTTTAGCGGGGTTAAATAAGCCTGATATGGGAATTATTAAAATAGGTGATAGTTTGATTACAAATGATGAGGTTAAAAACGCATCATATATTAGAAAAAAAGTTGGTTATGTTTTTCAAAGAAGTGATGATTATTTTTTTAGAAAGACAATTAAAGATGAACTTATGTTTTCATTAAAGGGTTATAAGGGAGATATTGATAAAAGAATTAGTAATAGTTTAAAAACGGTAGGTTTAGATGATAGTTATTTAGATAGAAATCCTTTTTCACTTTCTTCTGGAGAAAAAGAGCTTTTATTAATCGCGTCAGTTTTGGCTTATAATCCTGAAGTTATTATTTTAGATGAGCCTTTTAAAGATTTAGACTTTAAAAATAGAGATAAGATTATTAAACTTTTAAAGATGATGAAAAACAGGTATAAGAAGACTATTATTATCGGGTGCTTAGACAGTGATATTATTTTAAAATTAGCGGATAAAGTTTATGTTTTAGATGATGGTAAGATAGTGATGAACGGAAATAAATATAAGGTTTTAAGTAGTGATTTAGTGAAAAAACCAAAATTAATTGAATTTTCTTTAATGGTAAAAAACGAAAAAAATAAAAACATTGGGTTTAGAGATGATATAAGTGATTTAATGAAGGATGTGTACCGCAATGTTAAGTAGGTTTTATAATGGTGACTCAATTATCCACAGTCTTAGTCCGATGGCAAAAGTTATAGGTTTATTTATATTTTTGATTTTAGTTTTATTTAATCATAGTATATTTAGTGCGCTTTTTCTATTGGTTTTTGTAGTCGGATTAGTTTTAATGAGCAAGATTTCATATAAGTTTTATTTAAGAGGAATTTTAAGTTATGTACCGTTTCTTATTTTACTATTTTTGATACTATTTTTAGCTTTTGGGTTTGTTTTTGCATTTTCCACAGTAATAAACTTTGCATTATTTTTAATATATGTTATGATGGTAGTGCTGACGTGTAGCGACTCAGAACTTATATATGGAATTAGAAAGATAATTAAATCGAGTAAATATAGTTTATATATTTTAATGATTTTAAAGTTCATACCGTGTTTTAGTGACAACATGAATAAAGTTTTAAAGACTTTGGCTGCAAGGGGCTATGATTTTAGATATTTGAACGTTATATGGAAAATAAAGGTTTTATTATTTAGTTTGAGTTCTGTTTTACGAAATACTATTTATGATTTGCAAGATATGTATAATAAGTTTAAAATAAATTATTATGCGAAGCATTTAGAAAAGACTAATTACCGAACAAATGACTACGATGAGGATGATAATTTGTTTTTAATTAGCCATTTAGAAGTTTTAGTAATGCTTATTTTGAAAGGAGTAATATTATGAGATATTTTATGACATTTGCTTATGATGGCTCTAAATATAAAGGATATCAAGTGCAACCTAAGGAGAGGACAGTTCAAGGTGAGGTTGAAAAGGCTTTAAAGAAGATAAATGGTGGAAAAAAGGTGACGATTCATGCTTCTGGTAGAACGGATGCTGGAGTTCATGCATATAATCAAAAAGCACATTTTGATTTAGATATGAAAAATATTACTCCAGAAAAACTTAGAGATGGGCTTAATAGCTTACTTCCGAAAGATATTTATATTAAGCATATAGAAATTGTTCCAGATGATTTTCATGCAAGATATAATGTGAAAGCTAAAGAGTATATTTATGTTATTAATATGGGGGAATATAATCCAATCGAAAAAGATTATGTTTATCAGTATAATAAAAAGCTCGATGTTGTCGAGATGCAGAGAGCTTTAAAGTATTTGGAGGGAACACATAACTTTAAATCCTTTACAAAAGCTGATGAAGAGAAAGACGATTATGTAAGAACAATTGTCCAAACCAATTTATATAGAGAGCTTAAAAATGTCAACAAGATTACTTTGAGTTTTTTGGGAACTGGTTTTTTAAGGTATCAAGTTAGAAATATGATTGGAACTTTAATTGAAATTGGTGAAGGAAAGAGAAAGAGTGAGGATATTATAGATATAATTGCGCAGGAGGATAGACGAAAAGCTGGTAAGACTGCTGCGCCAGAAGGGCTTTATTTAAAGGATGTTTTGTATTAAAATTGTCATATTTCCATTGACATTTTAATACTTTTTTTATATAATTGAAACTGGTACATTTAATTTATCCCACATGAATTAAGTTCTGGGAAAACTTAATTTAATGTAAAGGAGAAAGGAAATATATATGAAGACATATATGCAAAGAAAAGAAGATGTAGCTAGAGATTGGTATGTCATCGATGCTGAAGGTGAAACTTTAGGTCGTTTAGCTACAAAGGTTGCTAGTGTTTTAAGAGGTAAACACAAACCAACTTATACACCACATGTAGATGGTGGAGATTATGTTATTGTTGTTAATGCAAACAAAGTTGTTTTAACAGGTAACAAATTAAACGATAAAATGTATTATAATCACAGTAGATATCCAGGTGGTTTAAGAACTAGAACTGCTAAAGAAATGATTGAAAATTATCCAGTTGAAATGATTGAAAGAGCTGTTAAAGGCATGCTTCCAAAGGGAAGACTTGGAAGAGCTATGTACAAGAAATTATTCGTATATGCAGAAGGAACTCATCCACATATGGCTCAACAGCCAAAAGAGTTAAAGGTTAAATAGGAGGAATTTAAATGGCAGAAAGAATTTTTAAAGGTATAGGTAGAAGAAAAGCCGCTGTTGCAAGAGTAACAATGGTACCTGGTACTGGTAAAATTACAGTTAATGGAAGAGATGTTAGAGATTTCTTTCCATATGAAACGAATGTTATGGATTTAATGCAACCTTTAGCTGCTACGAATAATGAAGAAACTTTCGATATCACTGCTAAAGTTAATGGTGGTGGATTTGATGGTCAAACTGGAGCAATTAGACTTGGTATTGCTAGAGCTTTACTTGAATATGATAAAGATAATGAAGGTAAAGAAGATAGTTATAGAAAAATATTAAAAAGAGCTGGATTTGTTACTAGAGATTCTAGAGTTAAGGAAAGAAAGAAACCTGGACTTAAAGGCGCAAGACGCGCTCCACAATTCTCAAAGAGATAGTATATTTTATCAGAAAAGCATTGAATGGTTCAATGCTTTTTGTGTGGCTATTTATTCTATATATATTCTATTCATATTGTTTTCCTTGGAGATAACGGTATTTCCTAATTCGCGTTCTAAATCGTCGCGTGTATGTTTGGCTATATTGCCACCACGACGAGCTATTTCTTTGTTTTGATTTAAACCGATTGGATTAAGTTTTTTAGCTAGTTCTCTAGTAGCTGTTTCTCCTATGTCGGTTAATAGAATTTCTAAGTCGTTCATATTATCTCTTATAGATTCTTTTCTTAGACCTTTGTAAGCTTTGTATTCATTTGCTTTCATTCCAGACCATGTTTTGTATATTTCATTTGTAAGTATGGCGTATTCTACAGACTCATTAATTCCTCTTTCTTTCCATGTTTCGGTTAATTTATTCCTGTGAAGTATTCCTTTAAGTCGTTTTTCAATCCAAGCATCATCAAATCCTTGAGCTTTATATACAGTAATAGCTCGATTTATAGCTTTTGACGGGTCAAAGGTTTCGTCAATACGTTCACTTCCTAATTTGGCAAGCCATAGTTTAAATGGTTCAGCTTTTGGGCTTGGAATAGATTGGATTAATCTAAGAATTCCTTTTGTGTCAAGGACATCGGTTTTATAAAATTTTCCATCTTGAGATTTCATTTTCAGTTGTCCGATTTTATCGGACAACTCACTTCCTTCCTCCCTAAGTTTGTTTTTTAAATCATTCCAATACTTTCTTGGTCTTGAACTGTCTGTGAGTGCTTTAATAATATCAATAATACTAAAATAGTAATCTTCTTTTTCACTATCCCAAACTGTTCTAATGTTTTGATTTTCAAAAATTTTAAGAGTTGTTTTGTTGTTTTTTTCATTCATTTTATCAGTCTCCTTTTTTTAAAAAAACACGTACATATGTTCTCTTTGTGCGTATTATATAATAATATTTTTTTTATTTCAATAGAAATTAAGTATTTTATATAAAATAAATGAAGAAAAAAATGAGTGTTTTTGTAAAAATAGGTGTAAAGAGGGAATTTTATTTTAAGAAAACGTTGATATTATTTTTATTAGACCATATACTTATTATAGAAGGTAAGGTCACAAAAGGGCTGGTTCTTAAGCGCTAATTCAATTAGTTAAGACCTTCCTTTTTTTATTGGAATTATAAAATATTATGTTATAATTATACATGAGGTGATGCTTTGTGCTACGTATAAGTGATGAATGGAAAGATTATGAGTGTCTAGATGCGGGCAATGGTGAGAAGCTAGAAAGATGGGGAAGGTATATTTTAAGACGTCCTGAACCACAAGCTATGTGGAGTAAAGATTTAGATGATGAATGGAACAAGATAGATGGATTTTATCATCGTTCTTCTAAAGGTGGGGGATACTGGGATTTTAAAACTAAACTTCCAGAGTATTGGACGGTTAAGTATAAAGAACTTACTTTTAAAGTTACCCCGACGGGATTTAAACATACAGGATTGTTTCCGGAACAAGCTGTTAACTGGGATTTTATGATGAATAAGATAAGGAATGCTTGTAGAGAGATTAAGGTCTTAAATTTATTTGCTTATACTGGTGCGGCATCAATGGCTTGTTTAAAAGCAGGTGCTTCAGTTGTTCAAGTAGATTCGTCTAAAGGAATGACGGAATGGGCTAAAGAAAATAGAGATTTATGTGGACTTACTGATAAACCAATTAGGTTTATTGTCGATGATTGTTTAAAATTTGTCGAGAGAGAATATAGAAGAGGGCATAAATACGATGCGATTGTAATGGATCCACCTAGTTATGGTAGGGGTCCAAATAAAGAAGTTTGGAAGTTTGAAAAGAACATGACTTATTTACTTGAAGCGTGTTTGAAGATTTTGAGTGATAAACCTTTATTTTTACTAATTAATGCATATACGACAGGGGTTTCAAATATTGTTCTTGGTAATATGCTTAAGACAATGATGCTTAGCAAGTATCCTAATGGTAAGGTTGATTCTGGTGAGGTTGGTCTTAAGATTACAAAAAATGATTTGATTTTACCTTGTGGTATATATGGGAGATGGGAAAGTAATGATTAATGTTATTTATGAAGATAATCATATACTTGTTGTAGAAAAGCCGGTTAATATTCCGGTTCAGGCTGATGATAGTAATGACCCTGATTTTTTAAGTATGCTTAAAGATTATCTTAAAAAAAAGTATGATAAACCAGGTAATGTGTTTTTAGGCCTTGTTCATAGACTTGATAGACCGGTTGGGGGAATTATGGTTTTTGCGAAGACTAGTAAAGCAGCGAAAAGATTAAGTAAACAAATTCAAAAAAATGAGGTTAAAAAGATTTATTATGCAATTATCGAGGGTAAGGTTCAAGATAGTGGAACGTTTATCGATAAAATTGAAAAAGATCACGATAAGAATATAAGCTTTGTATCTGATAATGGTAAATATGCAGAGCTTAGTTATAATTTAGTTGATTATTTTAGTAATTTATCTTTAGTTAGAATAAGGCTTAAAACGGGAAGAAGTCATCAAATTAGAGTTCAGTTTGCTTCTAGAAAAATGCCTTTATATGGTGATCAAAAGTATAATCCAAAGGCAGAAAAAGCTCAAATCGCTTTGTTTGCGGCCGAGCTTGAATTTAAACATCCAGTTACAAAAGAGGTAATGAAGTTTAGTTTGCCACTTCCTGAGAGATATCCATTTACTTTATTTAAATCTAATGAAAATATATAGAAAAATTAAATTTTAAAATTTTTAGGTAAATATATGATATAATGACTAAAAAGGAGGTTTGTTATGACTTCTAGTGGAATAAATAATCTTTTACAAATGAGACTTGATAAATTTATAAAAGAGAATGATTGTGAGCCTACTACTGAAGAACTTGTTGAAATTATGCTTAAAGTATATGAAGAAAATCCTCCTCGTTCAATTGAGGAAGAGATAAAAGATTTACAAAGAGGTTTTTGTATGACTAAGAGTGCACATATCCATTTTTAATGATTGTGAATATGTCTGTAAAAATGGATATCGTGGGATTGATATTTTTATATATAAATCGACATTTGTCGATTTTTTTAAGTTTTTTTATATTTTTTTAAAAGAAAAAAGGAAATCAGAAATAAATATCGTATATATATAATAGAGGCAGTTGTTTAGGCAGATATTTTTAGTTAAAGTTATATTTATCCAATTATAGAAAGTTTCTTCGAAAGTTGCTGTTTTGTTTAAGTGACTGTCTCTTAATTCTGATAATAATAAAATAGGGTTAAAATTTTAACTCTATTTTATTATATGTCTTTTCTATTTAATTCTTTGATAGTAAATTTTTCCTTAGTTTTTTTGTTTATAAAATATATTTCATAACCACAAACATTTGCAATTTTTTCAATAGTATCAAATGAAACAATTCTTTGTTCATTTTCATAGCGCGAAAGGTTTTGCTGGGAAATATTTAAAGATTTGGCTAGATTATCTTGTTTTAGATTTTGATTTTTGCGCATATATTTTAAGGCTTTACCTATCATATAACCACCATCTAAAATATACCATTTTGGCGTTTTATTGGCTTGACATACACCAAATTGGTGTATATAATTAGAATAGGAGGAAACATAAAATGAAAGGACGATTTAACACAAGACAAAGAAACTATATAATATTAGGCCTTTGTTCAATATTATTAATAATGGCCGCTGGATATGCAGCCTTTAGAACGCAGCTTAATATTAATGGAACAAGTAATATAACAAGTGAGTGGAAAGTATTAATAACAGATATACAAAGCAAGGTTTTATCAGGGAAAGCAAGTGATGCCGAGGCACCAAGTCATACAGAGACAACGGCAAAATTTTCAACAAAATTAGTAAGTCCCGGAGATAGTATGCAGTATAATATAACTGTGGAAAATCAAGGAGATATTGATGCCGTATTAGAAGGTATAGATGTAAAGACAGCAGAAAACGCGGCAATAATATTTGAAACAAGTGGCATAAAAAGAGGAGATAAACTTTTACCAGATGAAAGTGATATACTGACGTTAACAGTAACATATAATCCAGAGGTAACAGACCAGCCAAGTAGTTTAAATTCAGAAGTAACAGTAACATTAAATTATGTCCAAGATGATGGAACAATCGAATCAGAACCTGTAGATATAACCGATAATGTCGTAACAAGTGGCGATGGACTATATAATGATGAGTATAATCCAGGAAGATATGTATATAGGGGAGCTAATCAAATAACTATATTGAATTCAACGGAGAACTATGGAGAATAATATCTAAAGAAGCCGATGGAACATATAAAATACTTAGAAACGAAGTACTTCCAGAAGAGATGCCGTTTGATAGTGCAGGAGCAAGAACAACCGGATATTGTTCACAAGGATATGCTTCAGATTATGGATGTAATGCGTGGAGTAGTACGGCCAATATGGTAGGAAGTCCAAGTGAATTTAGAAATGGAGACTTTTCAGGAAGTGTCGATGTCGATAGTGAAATGCTTACATATTTAAACGTGGACTATTATAATAGTTTGAGAAGTGAAGCGAGAGGATTAATAGTAAATCATGATTATAATATAGGGGGTGTAACCTATAATAATGATGATTTTGCTGGCCAATTAAATGATGAAAGAAGTTATAAATGGAATGGCAAAGTTGGATTAATAAGTTTAAGTGATTATATAAATGCGAATAGTGATATGGAGTCATGTGGAAGTTTGAAATCTGTAAATGGTTTATGTCGTAACAGTAATTGGATGTTTATATCTGGAAAATGGTGGTGGACTTTGTCGTCAGTTATTGGTGATGGTTATGATAATGTTAATGTTTGGATTATTAAAAGCAATGGTCAAGTTGGATCTAGTGATGGCGCTTTTTCATCTAATAGTACTAGGCCAGTAGTATTTCTTAGTTCTAGTATATCTTTAAGTGGAAGCGGGGCAGAAAATAATCCATTTAGAATAAACTGAGCTAGAAAAAATGATATACACATTCGTCAAAACTATTAGTTTTTTGGAATAAATCGCGAAAACGATTTTTTTAATTATAAATTTTTTTAAAATGAAAATTAGTTTTTAATATCATATATAATAAAGACAGTTAAATAGGTAGATTTTTTTATCTTCTTAAATTGCTGGGTTTGTTTTAAATAATTCTTTTTTATATGTAAAAAAGCAGGACTTATTTATTAAGTTCTGCTTTTAGAGGTGACTTCTAACAAAATTTTATTATATTTTCAGGAATAATTCAAGAGTTTTTTTTCGCTTTTAGAGGTGTTATAATGAAAGAGAGCCAATCATACTCTCGGGTATGATTTTTTTGTTAGGAGGGTTTTATATGGCTAAATTTGTATTTGTAACTGGAGGTGTTGTTTCTGGTCTTGGCAAGGGAATAACAGCTTCAAGCATTGGACTTCTTTTAAAATCTAGAGGATATAAGGTGTTTATGCAAAAGTTTGACCCTTATATCAATGTTGATCCAGGGACGATGAGTCCTTATCAACATGGTGAAGTTTTTGTAACAGCTGATGGAACGGAAACAGATTTAGATTTAGGACATTACGAGAGATTTATCGATGAAGAGCTTAATTATACTTCAAATATTACAACTGGAAAGATTTACTCATCAGTTATTGAAAAAGAAAGGCGCGGTGATTATTTAGGGGCAACTGTACAAATAGTTCCACATATTACTAATGAGATTAAGAATAAAGTGTATGAAGCAGCTAAAAGTAGTGGCGCAGATGTAGTTATTACGGAGATTGGCGGAACAATTGGTGACTTAGAGTCACAAGCATTTATCGAATCTTTAAGACAAATTAGAGGAGAGCTAGGAATTAATAATACTTTATTTGTCCATGTAACTTTAGTTCCATATATTTATGGGTCTGGGGAGCTTAAAACTAAACCAACACAACATTCAGTGGCTGAAATGAGAGGAATGGGTATTCAACCTGATATATTAGTTTGTAGGGCCCCAGAGATGCTTAGTGAAGGAATGAGAGAGAAACTTTCGTTATATTGTAGCGTACCTAAGGAAAATATTATAACAGCTAAAGATGAAAAAAGTATTTATCAAATTCCAATAAACTTGTATGAACAAAAAATGGATGAAATTATTTTAAAGCAGTTTGGTATGAAGATTAATAAAATAGATTTGAGTACGTGGAATGATTTAATTAAGACAGTAAATAGTTTAGACAAAGAAATCGAGATTGCTTTAGTTGGAAAATACACAGGACTTCACGATGCTTATTTATCTGTAATGGAAGCTTTAACACATGCAGGCTATAAATATAAGGTTAAGGTGAAAATAAACTGGGTTGATTCGGAAAGACTTGAAAACGAGAATTTAGATAAAGTGTTTAAGAATACTAAGGGAATAATTGTTCCTGGTGGTTTTGGTGAACGTGGAATAAAAGGAATGATTATGGCGATAAAATATGCTAGAGAAAAAAATATTCCGTTTTTAGGAATTTGTTTGGGAATGCAACTGGCGGTGATTGAATTTGCCCGTGATGTATGCGGAATTAAGGATGCTGATTCTGTTGAATTTAATAGTATGTGTGAAAATCCAGTTATCGATTTAATGGCTGAGCAAAAAGATATTGTCAATATGGGTGGTACTTTAAGGCTTGGTAATTATGACTGTAAGATTAAAAAGGGTACTTTAGCTTACGATGATTATAAGAGTGAAAACATAAAGGAAAGACACCGTCATCGATATGAATTTAACAATAAGTACAAAGATGTTTTAGAAAAGAATGGAATGGTGTTTAGTGGGGTTAATCCTGAAAGTAATTTAATCGAGATTATTGAGTTACCAAAACATAAACATTTTATTGCTTGTCAGTTTCATCCGGAGTTTAAGAGTAGACCTGTTAGATGTCATCCATTATTTGATTCGTTTATTAGAGAAAGTTCAAAATAATTTGAGCTTTTTTGTTTGACTCTACTCTAAGAAATTAGTATACTTATAAAAGAGGGATATGCATGAAGCAAATTAGAAAATTAATTTTTTTACTAGTTACGATTATTGTTATTTTTGTAATTGTTTATGTATTTTTTAAAAGACCTAATTTAAAGCCAGTTAAAGGTCAATTAGATGAGATGGATTTAACTAGTTATAATAAATTAATGGTTATTTCACATCCAGAAGATGAGACGGTTTATGGCGGTGTTCATCTGCTTTCGGATAATTATGTGGTTGTTTGTGCTTCTTGCGGAGTTAATAAGAGCAAAGATGAAAAACTACAAAAAGTTTTAAATAAAACTGGGGATAAATTAGTAAAACTTGGTTATCCAGAGAATTTTTATTTGCGTAGTGATTTAAGAAAGATAAAAAAGAAATTAAAGATAATTTATAATTATAAAAACTGGGATTTAATTGTTACGCATAATCCTGATGGAGAGAATGATAATCTACAACATAAACAGATTAATGATGTTGCTAGAGAAGTATTCCCTATGGATAGACTTTATTATTTTGGAAAATATTATGATAAGAAAAAACTTAATAAACTTGATAGAGAGACAACTTTAGATAGAAATTTAATTAAAATTAAGGTTAATAATTTGGTTAAAATTTACGATGATAAGAATATGATTAAAAGGTATAAGCATATGTTTCCTTTTGAGGACTGGATAGGAGCTAGGTCATGGAAAAGTTAACGAGGAAAGATAAGTTTCATATATTTTGGCTCATTTTAATTTTTTTAGGTGTGGGACTGACAATCACTTATGGAGAAAATGTATATGGTTCGAGTGTTGACTGGGGTTACCAACATACTGTTTTTCCTGAGTATTTTAGAAATCTTTTTTATCATACTCATGATTTGTTTCCTGATTTTGCTTTTAATATAGGTGGCGGACAAAATATATTTTATTTTGCGTATTATGGTTTTTTAAGTCCGATTATATTAATTTCTTATTTATTACCTTTTGTACCAATGAGTTATTATTTGATTGTTATTTCAATAATTATAGGGCTACTTTCAATTATACTTTTTTATAAATTTTTAAGAGTTAATGGATTTAATGAGACGGAAAGTTTTATATTAGGTTTTTTATTTACGGTTGCTTCGCCAATTACTTTTCACAGTCATAGACATTTGATGTTTGTAAATTATATGCCATTTTTAATTTTAGGTTTATTTGGAGTAAAAAGACATTTTGATAAGAATAAAAATGGTTTATTAATGATTAGTGTTTTTTTGATGATTATGACTAGTTATTTATATAGCGTAGGCGGTCTTATAGTTATTGCAATATATGGTGTTTATGAATATTTAAGAAGAAATAAGAAAGTTACTTTTAAGCGTTTTTTAGGTGATGGAATTAAGTTTGCTTTGCCAATTATTGTCGGAGTAATGATGTCTTTAATTATTTTACTACCTATTTTATATACTTTAATGAATGGACGAAGTAGTGAACCAACGGTGGGAATTTTAGAGGCAATAAGTCCTAATTTAGGGGTGAAGTATTTACTTTATGATCCTTATTCTACAGGACTTACAGCTGCTTCTTTGTTTGGTTCTATTTATCTTATTTTTGTAAATAAAAAGGAGATTAGATTTTTAGGAATTTGCTTATCGCTTTTTGTTTTAACTAATTTCTTTGTATATGTATTAAATGGTGGACTTTATTTAATGGGTAAGGCTTTGATTCCTTTTTTACCACTTTATATTTTAGGTTTAGGTATTTTCTTTAGGTATTTAATTAATGATAAAGTTAATTATAAGATTTTAATTATTGTTTTTGGTATTACTGTTTTTTGGGCACTTGCATTAAATATGGCAGTTGGTTATTTATATGTTTTAGATGGGGTTATTTGTTTTATTGGAATTTTAATGTTTAAAAAGTATAAAAATCCAGATATGATTTTTTTGCCTATTGTTGTTATAAGTGCGATTGTGTGTCTTTATGTAAATATGTGTGATGATCTTTTATCTAATGAAAAATTCCACAATATAAATGATAAGAGGCTTGAAAATATAGTATCGGATATTACGACTAGTGATAAGGATGAATATAGAATTGCATTTAATTTGTCAGCTTCTTCTGAACTTGTTAATAAAACATTTGGTGTTGATGCGAAGACTATTACGCTTTATTCTTCGACTTATAATGCAAATTATAGTGATTTCTTTTATTATTTTAATAACAATAGAGCTTCTAGAAACATGTTTATTACAGGTGAAATTAAAAATAATTTGTTTGAATCTTTAATGGGGGTGAAGTATTTAGTAACCGACAGAGCTCCAAGTCTTGGCTATAAGCTTTATAAAGATTACGGGGAATATCAAGTTTATATTAATAAAAATTATTTGCCTATTGGTTATGCGACTAGTGATGTTATGAGTTTAAATGATTATAAAAAGTTAGATTTTCCTGATAATTTATGGTCTTTGATGGGTAAAGCAGTGGCTAATGGGAAAACTACTTACAATTATGAAAGTTCTTTTGAAAAGAAAAATTTAGATTTAATGAGTGGGTCTAGTGATAGACTTGAAATCGAAAGATGGCATGATGGTTATAAAGTTGTTGTTAAATCTGAAGAAGGAGGAACATTAAACATTGATTTAGGCGAAGGAATTAAAGGTAAATTCTATTTGTTAAGATTTGATGTTAGTCACCCACAAACTTGTAAAAAAGGTGATACTTCGATAAATGTGAACGGGATTAATAATAAACTAACGTGTAAGGAATGGAGATATTTTAATAATAATTATACTTTTGATTATACTTTATCGAGTGCGAAGAGTTTTAGAAATGTAAATATTACTTTTTCTAAAGGTGTTCATTATATCGATGAGGTAGAACTTTATAGCTTAGATAATATATATGTTAGAAATTTAAAGAAGGAAGTAGATAGGTTTAAATTTAAAGCTAAAGGAGATAATATTTCTGGGCATATCGATGTTTCTAAGAATGGTTATTTTGTTTTGAGTATTCCTTATGACAAAGGTTTTAAAATTAGTGTAGATGGAAAAGAAACTGATTATGAAAAAGTTAATAAGAGTTTTATTGGGTTTAAAATAGATAAAGGAAGGCATGATATAGATATTACTTTTGAAGCTCCTCGGTTTAATTTGGGGAAAATTTTAAGTGGTTGTGGTTTTGCTATTTTTATAGGAATTTTAGTATATGAAAGAGTAAGAGATAAAAAGAGTAACATTAGAGACTGAGGTTTCTAATGTTTTTATGTGTGCCGGGCATGGCATATAGCTAGGTGGTGAAAGTCCACTATACACGTCGGTATCTGCGAAGTATTAGGGAAGCGCAACGCATCAACAGTGATGTTGGGGCTAAAGGAAGCGTGAAACAAAACTTGCTAACAAAAGTCAATAGTTATTTTAATAAAATTAATAAATAATTTAATAATTATATTTGAGCATGC
>CALVRJ010000032.1 GCA_944358545.1 uncultured Bacilli bacterium
TTCTGGTTAGTGACTCTTTTTTTATAAAAATAGTGTCAATGGGATTTCGCCTCACCAACACTATTTATTATAGAACCTTTAAAAAGGCTTTTAATGAGCCTTTTTTTATGTTATTATGAATTTAAAGGAGTACAAAAAATATGAAGATTATTAATCCCAAAATTGTTATTTTAGAGGAGAGAACTTTAGATGGCTCAGATGAAGAGGATGTTTATAATGTTTTGTTTAATAATACTAAAAGAGATATAAATGTTAAAAGTACATCATTTAATTCATGCCAATTTGATAGTATAGATTTTAATAGTGTTAAGTTTGATAAGGTTTCATTTGTTTCAGTTGTTTTTAACAATTGTGATTTATCGAATAAGGTGTTTGATGAAGAATTTATAAGTAAAGTTATTTTTAATAATTGTAAAATATCTGGTGCGAGTTTTATCGATACACATTTTGAAGATGTTCAGTTTATAAACTGTAAAGTTAATTATAGTAACTTTTCGGGGGCTAAAATGAAGAAGGTAGTGATTTCAGATAGTGATTTTTCGGATACTACTTTTATTGAAACGTTATTTAATAAAATTGATTTAAATGAAGTTAATTTTACGAGAGCGGAGTTTTTTAAATCATCTTTAAAAGATATTGATTTGTCTAATTCGAAAATAGAAGAGGTTTCTTTTGATTTGTTTTCGGTTAAAGGGATGGTTATAGATAAATTTCAGCTTGTATATTTAGCTGGGTTACTGGAGGTTAGGTTAAAAGAAAACTAATGTAAAGAAAAAGTAAATTAAATAAAATGTAAAGACAAATTTTTTAAAATATGATATCCTTATAGTAGGAGGAAACTCCGATATGATAGAAAGGGAGTAAGCGTATGAAAAATTTTGGAAAAATTTTAATGGTATTGGTTTCTGTTATGTTATTAGGCGGATGTGCAGCAAAATTTGACTATAATGTAAAAATAAATTCTGATAATTCAATGGAAATTTCAGCTATTGCTGCTTATGATGATGAAATGATTGATTCAATTATGTCTAGTTCAGGAGGTACTATTTCAACAAATCCATCTGCTAGTACAGATACAACTCAAACTCCATCATATACCGATGAAGAGAGATGGAATTATTTAGAACAAGCTTTTAGTTCTGGAGAAATGCCAATTACGGAGACTGATGGTGTTAAAAGATATGATAAAGATGGATTTAAAGGTTATGAAGCTACAGAAAAAATTGATAATATTAATGATATAACAGGAGACAAAGCTAATTTTAATTTAGATGATTCTTCTAATTTGAATAATACAATAATGTTTGTAAAAAAAGATGGCGGATATGAAGCATCTATAGGTATTGACGAGGAAACTGCATCAAGTTATTCACAATATACAGCATATGGTATGGACTTTGAGTATAAATTTGTAGTTTCACTTCCAACAAAGGCTGGAGATAATAATGCGACAAGTGTTTCTGATGATGGTAAAACTTTAACTTGGGATTTAACTAAATTTAAAGGGGATAGTATTAAATTTGTTTATAAACCTTCAAATATAATTATGTATATTATAATTGCAGCTATTGTGTTAGTAGTAATTGCTTTAATTGTTGTTTTCATTTTAGGAAAGAAAAATAAGAATAAAACAGATTCTAAAGAGGGTACACCAGTTTTAGTTGATGAGACTCCTGTATTAAATAATTCAGTTAATGATACAGTTTCAATGGCTAGTAGTGTGAATACTCCAACACCAAGTGTACAAACAGAATCACTATTTAATGCACAGCCAACATCAAGTGAACAAACAGAATCACTATTTAATGCACAACCAATACCAAGTGTACAAACAGAGTCACTATTTAATGCACAACCAACACCAAGCGTACAGACAGAATCACTATTTAATGCACAACCAACACCAAGCGTACAGACAGAATCACTATTTAATGCACAACCAACACCAAGTGTACAAACAGAATCATTATTTAATACACAAAGTGATAATGTAGCAGATAATTCTAACGTTCAAGCAAATAGTCAAGCAACAGGAAATTCGGAGCATGTTGAAAATTTATTTGATTCAAAAAATTCAAATATCTAGTTAAATAAGAACCGAATTTGGTTCTTATTTTTATATGAGGTGATTAGAATAGCAAAACAAATTTATGATATAAAATTAAATATAATGGAAAATACTAATAGTGATATTATTATAGATATTGAAAATAAATGTTTAAATGGACATGTTTTAAAAGAAAGTCTTATCGATTATTTTTTAAGTTATGTTTGTTTTGTAGTTAGATGTGAAATGGCTAAATTAAAAAAGGTAAGTTTAAAGACTTATGATTTTAAGGATGATAAGAATATAACAATTGGATCACTGGCAGATTATTTCAGAAATCTTGGAATTAAACATAAAATTATCGATATAGCAAATATTGTAGGTGGGAATAGTCATTTATTTATGATTGCTTATTTTAATGATGAACTGATATATATTGTAGATCCTACATATAATCAATTTTTTGATATTGCCAAATGTAATAAAAGTTGTTTTAAACAAAGTGAAAATGGTTATATTAAAAAGCCAGATCCGGGTTATTTTATATTAAATAGTTCACTTGGAAATCAGGAGATAATTAAGCGCTTTTTACAAAATGGATATATGGTTTTAAATGAAAAAAACGCTAAAATATATGGTGATAGTTTTAAGAGTGCTAGCATAGATAGTAATGAATATAGTGAAATGTCAGGAAGTTTATATATTAAAAGTTTTAAAAGATGTGAGGAGGTTAATTTAGAGATTGAAAATATTTTGATTCATCCAAAAACATCAGTTTTTTATAAAAAGATAGTATAATTTTTTATTTGTTTTCTCAAAATAATAATGAGGAGGGAAAGCATGAAAAAAATATTAATTTTGTTTATGTCTTTACTGATGTTTACAGGTTGTGATACGAATATGGGTAATACGCCAACTAAAGCTGTTGAAGAATTTTTAGGAAAGTATCAGATGAATGATAGTGATGTAATATCTGATTTAAACGATGTACTTGAAAGTTTAGTAACTTTAACTGATAAAGATCAAGATAATTATCGTGATTTTATGGAGAAACATTATCAAGATATGCAATATACAATTAAAGATGAATCTATCGATGGTGATAAGGCAACGGTAGAGACAGAGGTTACAGTTCGAAATTATGCGGATGCGTATAATGAAGCAGAAGAATATTATATGAATCATAAAGATGAGTTTAATGATAAAAGTTATGCGGAATACAGACTTAATAAGTTAAAAGAAGTTTCAAAAATGGAAACTTATACAATTGATTTTAAGTTAACAAAGAAGAACGATAAATGGACTGTCGATAAACTTAGTGATGAACAGGAAGCTAAATTAAACGGATTTTATGGCGCAAAAGATTATTCCAATATATCATTAGATGAAGGTAATGATACTGAAAAAAACAATGATGAAGATATGGACGATAGAGTAACTGATAGTATGGATAATCAAAATGAAGATGCGACGGATGGTAATCAAACAGTTACAAATCCTTAATGATTTTAGAAAAGACATATTTTGTCTTTTTTTGTATATAATTTTTTAGGTGAGTTGTGTGAAAAAAATACTAATTTTATTTATATTATTGTTTCCATTTATAGCAGAAGCGTACGGGACTAGTGCGAAGTCAGCTATTTTAATGGATATGGATAGTCATAGAATTATTTATGGAAAAGATATTCATGCAGTTCAGAGCGTGGCTTCGATTTCGAAAGTGATGACGGGAATTGTGGCAATTGAAAATAGTAATATAAATAAAAAAATTACAGTAGGTGATGAGGTCTTAAAAGCTTATGGCTCAGGTATTTATATAAAACCTGGAGAAAAATTAAGAATAAAGGATTTACTTTATGGACTTATGCTGAGAAGTGGTAATGATGCAGCTTTAGCGATTGCAGTGGCAGTTGCTGGAGATGTAGACAGTTTTGTAAATTTAATGAATAAAAAGGCCAAAGAAATTGGAATGAATGATACAGAGTTTAATAACCCAAGTGGACTTGATGAGGAGAAGGGTAATTTTTCTTCAGCATATGATATGGCACTTTTAATGAGTTATGCAATGAAAAATAAAAATTTTAGAAAAATTACAAGTACAGAAAATTATACACTTAAGACAAATAAAAATGTATATGAATGGCGGAATAAAAATAAGCTTTTATTTACATATAAATATATTACAGGTGGGAAAACAGGTTTTACGAAAATAGCTAAAAGAACTTTAGTTACTTCAGCTTCTCGGGACGGTCTTAATTTAACCGTAGTTACTTTAAATGATGGGAATGACTGGGAGGATCATAAAAATTTATATGAAGAAGCTTTTAATCAATATACGGCTTATACTTTGCTAAAAAAGGGCAAGCTTTCAATTATTGGAGAAAATTATTATAAAAATAATACTTTATATATAAAGAAAGATGTTAAGTATCCACTTACGGATATGGAAGTTAATAGTTTAATGCTTAAGTATGAACTTGTGAAAAAAAGAAATTTTAAGAGTGGTGATAAAGCTGGGGTAGTAAAAGTGTACTTAGGTGATAAAAGCGTTTATAAAGAAAATATTTATGTAAAGGTTAAGGGAAAACATTGATAAGTAAATTATGGTCTTTCTTTATTATTAGTGGTTCTATTTATTTAGTAATTAAAGGTGATTTTAATAGTCTAAATAAGCAAATTTTAACAAGTGGAAAAGTTACTTTAGATTTGCTTTTACAGATGATTCCAATTGTATGTCTATGGCTTGGAGTGGCTAATATCGCAAAAGATTCAGGGTTACTTAAAAAATTAACTAGGTTTTTAGAACCTATTTTGCGAAGAATTTTTCCGGAAATTCCAAAAGATAATGCGGCTTTAGGATATATTTCTTCAAATATAATTGCGAATATGTTTGGACTTGGTAATGCCGCAACACCTTTTGGCCTTAAGGCAATGGAGGAAATGCAGAAGTTAAATAAACATAAGGATGTAGCTAGCCGAAGTATGATAACGTTTTTGGTTATTAATACTTGTGGGATAACTTTGGTGCCAACGACTATTATTTCACTTAGGGTAATGCATGATAGTTTGGATGCTTCTAAAATTGTAATTCCTTGTATTTTAGTTAGTTTTTTGGCTTTAGTTATAGGTCTTATAATCGATTATATTTTTGCGGTAAAGGCGAGGTTTAAGAGATGAAAGTTATTTCTAATTTGTTTATTCCAATTATTTTAGTTTTTGTTATAAGCTATGGTCTTTTTAAAAAAACAAATGTTTATGATAGTTTTATAAAAGGAGTTAAAGATGGTTTTCCTTTACTTTTAAAAATGTTTCCATCACTTTTAGCAATGATTTTAGCAATCAATATTTTTACGAATAGCGGGTTGGTGGAAGATTTTTTTAGTTTTTTGAAACCAATTTTGATTTTGTTTAATATACCTTTTGATATTTTACCGATTGCGGTGATGAGACCGATTTCTGGAAGCTTTGGACTTGCTTTGCTTAATGATTTATATACGCAATATGGTCCAGATAGTTTTATCGGAGTTTTGTCATCGGTTATTCAAGGTTCTAGTGATACGACAATTTATATTATAACCTTATATTTTGGAACTGTTGGTATAAAGAAGATAAGATACTCCTTATGGGTTGGGTTACTAGCTGATTTGGCAGCGGTTATTTTGAGCTTGGTTATTGTACCCTTGTTTTTTTAGATGGTGGATAGTATAATACATTTAGGTGATTTTTGATGGAACGAATTCAAAAAATAATTGCAAATAGTGGATATGCTTCAAGAAGAAAAGCGGAAGAGTTAATTAAACAAGGAAGAGTTACTGTTAATGGTGAGATAGTGCGAGAACTCGGTCAAAAAGCTAGTTATGCGGATACGATTATGATTGACGGCGAGGCTTTAAAAAAAGAGGATAAGGAATATATTTTACTTTATAAACCTAGAGGTATTGTTACTACAAGTAGCGATGATAAACATAGGAAAACTGTAATTGATTTGGTTGAAACACCGAAGAGGGTTTATCCAGTTGGCAGACTTGATTATGATACAAGCGGTGTTTTATTACTTACAAATGATGGGGAGTTAACTAATTTGCTTACTCATCCAAGTAGTAATATCGAAAAGGTTTATTTAGTAAAAATAGATGAAGCAGTCAACCCACATGTTTTAAAGAAACTAGAGACAGGGGTTATAATTGATGGAAAGAAGACAGCACCTGCCAAGGTAAAGGTTAAAAAAATAGATAAAAAAAAGAATAAATCGCTTATTTATTTAACTATTCATGAGGGAAGAAATCATCAGGTTAAGAAAATGTTTGAAGCAATCGGTTATAAGGTTGCAAAACTTAAGAGAGAAAAATTTGCCGGTCTTGATTTACATTCTCTTAAGTCAGGTGAATGGAGACGACTTAGTGTGCATGAGGTGAAGGTTTTATATTCGCTTGTAAAAAAGAACTAGTTATTTTACTAGTTCTATTTTTCTTCGTTTATTTTAATGGCACCAACGGGACAACAATCACAAGCTAATTTAACGTCATCGTTTACTTCATCTTTTTTTACTTTGGCGAGTCCGTCTTCATCCATTTCAAAAACGTCTGGACATGTTGCCATGCAGGCACCACAACCGATGCAAATGCTTTTATCAATTTCTACTTTTGCCATAAGTATGACCTCCTATAGACGATTATAATGAAAAGTTTGCGAAAAGGCAAGATGAACTTTAAAAAATGTGTAAAATATGATAATATTAATATAGAGGTGAGTGTATGGCGACAAGGATGGATAGGTATTACCAAAAAGAGTCTAGTGGAAGCCGTAGTAAGAAAAATAAGAATTTATATAATACGATATATTCTTATGGTTCTTATAGTAATATCGAGGGTGTTGCCGATGCACCGAAGAGTAATGAAGTAGATATTACTGAGGTTAAAAGAATGCTTGATAACCGTGAAAAGTATCAAAAACAGAGACGATATAGAAATTTGACGAATAAAGATATCGATTATGAACGTCCGAAACCTCGTCCACGTTACGTCGAGGATACGGAGAGAGATTATGATATAAGAGATGTTTTAAGTAAGGCTAGAGAAGAGAAAGAACCAGATGACAAAGAGAGGGTTTTAAGAAATACTAATTTTGATATTTTAAAAGATTTACATTTAGATGGTGAACGTAAAAAGATGCTTGACGATGAAACATCAGAAGATTTACAAGATATGCTTAAAACGATTACCGATACAAGTTTAGCTAATAAAAATGACGATGATTTGGCAGCTGATTTGTTTAGTGATTTAAAAGGTGATGATACAAAGGTCGGCGAAATAAAAAATATTAATGAACTTATCGATGAAAATGAAAAGTCAAGGGTTATGGATGACACTTTCTTTACATCAAGTATTAAGCTTAATAAATTCGATTTTGAAGGCAGTAAGCGTAAAGTAAGTGTGTTTAAAGTTTTAGTAGTGATGGTTTTAGTTATTGCAATTATTTTTGCAGCGGCAATTTTAATTATGAAGAGAATTTAGATTTAATAAGCATAATAATAGGAATTACGATAAAAACGATGAGCGATAGATAAATAAATGGTCCTTTGAAGAATGTTAGTTCTTCACCATTAGTTTGAAATATACATGAGGAAATTATTAAGAGTAACGAGGAGGCTACAATTGTGAAGTAATTTCCTTTTTTTTCGCTATTTTTAAATTTAGTAAAGGTTTGGATAAAGGTCATTTTTAAAAAGTATATAGCGACACTTATTAAAATAAATAAGGCAAGAATCCATTCGACGACAAGGATACTTTCAACACGGTCAATAATGTCTAAAATACTAACTCTTTTTAATATTTCAAAACAGGGATATTCGTATATTTTAGATAATCCAATGCCAAATATAGTAATAGTCATAAAGATAACGTTTAAAAGTGATAAGCCAGCTAAAATATAAAACAAAAAGTTTTTTTTGGATGAGTATTTAGTTATTTGATTTTTAGGTATGATGGTGAGAAGGAATATTGGAAGAACATTAAAACAGAGAAAGATGAGTGATGCATATAATATTTGATTTGGAGTGTGGACAAAAAACGGTTTAATGTTGTCAATATATATGCCACTAATTATGCCAGAGAGAATTAGAATTATAAAGACAAAGGAAATATAAAATGATAAAAGACTTACTTTACCTATTACTTTAAGACTTTTTAAGTTAATATAAGCAACCGGAATAATTAAAGCAAGACCAATTACAAAAAATGGGGTTTTGTAAAGAAACTGAGTGTTTATGAAGTTAGTAAGCATCCAAAAGGTAATGATAGTAAAGATGAAAATAGTCAAAAAGATAATAAAGTTTATAATGTTTGAAAATTTTCCAAATAGTTTTTGATTTATTTCAATAATATTTTTACTTGGATATTTATGTTTGAAATATTCATAAATAACAAAAGGAATTATTCCTAGTAAAATTCCAATAATAATTGATAATAGAGCTTCTTCTTCGGCTATTTCAATGATTAAGCTAGATGAGGCAGTGATAAAACAGGCTCTTATGAGAAACCAGATTAATGTTTCATATTCAAATGAGTTTATTTTTTTCATTTTCTCGCCTCCGTTAAAGTGTCTTTAAGAGAACCTGTGTCAGGAATTTTAAGGTTTGATTTTATTTTTACTTTAACTTCTTTGAAGTATTTGTTATTCCAGTCTTTTTTTAGTTGGTTCCATTTTTTAGGGTAAGTACTGTATATTTTGTTACCAAAGCCAAAGATATCCGCATGGTATTTGTCTTGCATTTTTCTTATCAATTTTTTTAACGATTTTTGTAAGGATTTATTCCATAGATTTTCAATTTTTTTAATTTCTTTTGGATTACTGATATCGATATTTGAATTGATGTTATAAATGTTACCATTACCAGTTATGGTCAAGGTTATATGTGATTCGTCTTCAATAGATAATTTTGTTTTTAGATTATATGAATCAATACTTAAGGCATCATTTTTAAAGGTTAAGGAAAATTTTATTTCTTTTATTTTGTTTTGAATTAAATTTATTAGTTCACTTTCTTTAGTAGTGGCATAGCCAACTAATTTGTCTTCTTTAAAAATGGCAAGGGGACCAAGGGTTAGATAAGCTGTTGGTTCGGTTGTTTCAATGTTAGATTGTTCGCTTCCTTTTTTAATGTTACCATGAATTGTAATGGTTGGAAGAATAGGGTCGGCTCCTTCTTCAAGAACATAGCCGACAAAATTATTGTATGTTGTAGTGGTGGAGGCGGATTTGGAGTCGCGATTAGATTCTAAGAGGGTGGCTATACTTTGGGACGGAAATGATTCTAAAGGGGAAATTATTTTTATAATATCTTTAGCTTTGTCATTTTTAGCTTGTAATAAGTAAAATTGTTTTCGAGTTTCTGGGCTTCGAAAGAGCCAATCAGCAACTTTAAAAAATCCATCTTTAGCAATGTCTTCGGAAATTATGACAACATTGACATGGCCAAGGTATATTTTTTTAGGACTTTTTTGTTCGATGACCATGGCGGCATCAGGAATAGTTTTTCCTGTTCCGGAATAGACTGTCGTTTTGGCTTCGCCTTCTTTACTGCTTGTTTGATCTTTTGGAGAGTTGGCAACTAAGTAACTAATTTCGTAATCGTTTCCTTTTTTATCAATGGCTACACCAGTAACGATAGCTAATTTGTCTAGTTCAGCATAGTTTCCACATCCGGATAGGAATAAACAAAGAAATATTATTAGAAAGATTTTTTTCATGATGACCTCCTTTGTCTTGTTTGATTTTTAGCAGATATGTATTTTGGCCTTTTAAAGATGTTTTTGATTGAAAAGCGAACAAGGGCATCTTTTTGAGCAGTTAGGTTAAACGGGGCGAATGGTGAAAGAAAGCTTGTTTGGTAATTTTCTAAAGAGGCTAATTTAATTAAGAGGATTAATCCAGCTGAGAAGATACCAATCAATCCGAGAAAAGTGGCAGCGAGAATAAAGATAAATCTCCAAGCTCTGATGCCATTGATAAAATCGATGTCAGTAAAAATCATACTACATATCGAAGTTATGGCGACAATGATAACGGTAATAGGAGATACAATACCAGCGTCAACAGCGGCTTGTCCTAGAACGAGCGCGCCAACAATACTCATGGCAGCAGACATGCCACTTGGCGAACGAATATCACTTTCTCTTAAAATTTCAAAAATTGTCATGAGTAAAATAATTTCAAAAGCGGTTGGGAATGGAACTCCTTCTCTTTGAACGGCTAAGGATATTAGTAATTTGTCGGGAACGGTATTTTGGTCAAAGGTGGTGATGGCAATATATATGGCGGGGGTAAATAAGGTGATTATGAAGGCAAATATTTTTAAAATACGAGTAAAAGAGATATTGATAGATTTTTGATATTCATCTTCAGAGGTGTGAAAGTAGTCGATGAAGACCGTAGGTACAATTATGGTAAAGGGACAGTTTTCAACAAGAATAACAACTTTGCCTGCAAGAAGAGCTTGGCAGACAATGTCGGGTCTTTCTGTACTTTGAAACTGGGGGAATGAAGATTTGTTTTCGGTAAGATAGTCAGATAGATTACCACTATCCAAGATGCCATCAATGTTTATTTTTTCGAGTTTTTTAGTTATTTTGGTAACTAAATTTTTATCGGCAATGTCATTTATATAAGCTAAACTGATGCGGGTTTGGGTCCGGCGACCTAATTTTAGTTCGGAGAACCAAAGGTTTGGGTCTTTGATTCTTTTTCTTAGAAGGCCGAGATTTTTAGAGTGGCTTTCGGTAAAGCTATCTTTTGAACCTCTTAAAATGGGCTCGGTTGTTGATTCGGTGACGCCACGGTCTAGCTGAGCTCTGGTTTCCATGACAATTGCTTTGTCTATGTTTTCAACGACGATAATAGTAAATCCACTGGAAAGAAAGTATGGAAATTTACTGAAGTCGTCAATTATAATTACTTGGGAATTGAACATATTATTTTTTAGAGAGTCAAATAGACTATCAAAGAGGTTATCTTTAGTATAGTCAACAGCTTTAATAATAAAGTCAGAGATAGTACTTGTTTGGGATGAGCTTTCGAAAAAAAGACAACCAATTTTTTGACCTTGGATGTCGATGATTCGCGTATTTAAATCAGGACTTTCACCATATAGTTTTCTTATTTTATCAACGACTTTACGAACATTTTTTGAGATTTTTTCCATACTTTTAATTCCTTTCTTTTTTTATTATGTACTTAAAAGAAAAGATTATGATATAATTTTTTTGTGATGTTTTATGAATAAAATTTTAGTGAAGTGTGAAAAATTAGATGATTTTGGAAGAGGTATTTGCAAGCTTCAGGGAAAAGTGATGTTTGTTTCTAATTTTTTACCTGGTGAAGAAGCTTATGTAAAAATTACTTTAGAAAAGAAAAAGTTTTTGGAAGGTGAAGTTTTATCATTAGTTAAAAAATCACCAGATAGGGTTTTAAGTCTTTGTCCTTATGAGGGTGATGGGTGTAGTTTAAAGCATTTAAAATACGAAAAGGCTTTAGAATATAAAGAAAATAAGGTTAAAAATATTTTAAAAAAATTTGCAGGATTAGATGGCGTGGTTAAGAGAATAATTCCGGCTTCCCAAGTTTGGGGTTACCGAAATAAAGTAACTTTAAAAGTTCAGGGGAGACTTGGATATTATAAAACCGGGACTCATGATTTTAAGGCAATAGATAAATATTATTTGGCTAACGAAAAAGTTAATGAGGTTATTTCAATTTTAAATAAAGAGGATTTAAGTGAGGTTTCTGAGGTTATAATTAAAGCTTATGATGAGGTTATGGTTATAATAAAAGGAAACGTGCAGGTAAACAATTTAAAGAGAGCGTGTGATTCTATTTATTTAAATGATAAGCTTGTATATGGTAAAAAATATGTTTTATCTTCTATTTTGGATGATAAATTTTATGTGGGAAAAGATGCTTTTTTTCAGGTTAATAAGGAAATGACTGAAAAGTTATATTCAAAAGTTTTAGATAGTTTACCAAAAGATAAAAATAAAAAAGTTTTAGATTTATATTGTGGAACTGGAACGATTGGAATATTTTTAAGTAAATATTTTAAGGAAGTTATTGGTATTGAGATAAATAAAGATGCGATTGACTCAGCTTTGATGAATAAAGAGGTGAATAAGGCAAATAATGTTAAATTTATTTTAGGAGATGTAGCTTTAAAACTTGAGTTTTTAAAAGATTATCAAGCGGATATTGTTACTTTAGACCCACCACGTGCTGGGCTTGGAAAAAAATGTGTTTCAGATGTTTTGAATATTGGACCAGAGATGATAGTTTATGTTTCATGTGATCCGGTTACTTTAGCTAGAGATTTGAAATTGTTTGGGGACGATTACGAAGTTTTAGAGGTTACGCCTTTTGATATGTTTCCGCAGACTTACCATGTGGAAAATGTAGCTGTTTTAAAGAAAAAATAAGTTGACGATTATTTAACAAATAATAAAAGTTTTAAAAGGGGCTTTTTTGACACAAATTATTTATGTGTTGTATAATAATGTTAAGAAAATGGAGGAGATAATATGGCAGATAAGACATGGGATTCAATTAATAGAGCAGTAGTTAATGGGGGTCCTTTAAATGAGACATCTAATTATAAAAGAATGGCAGGTATGAGTACTAAAGAATTACTTGATGAAGCACTTGATCCGAGAGTTCAAGATTTACGTTCTGGTAAGCAGTTTGAAGATATTAAAAAAATTATCGATCCGCGTGATTATTTTTTAAGCTATGTAGGAATTGATGATAGTAAGCGACAAGTAGCAGTAGCTTACAATGAGAATGCAAGAAATAATTCAGTTGGTTCAAATAAAGTGTCTGCAGATGTTAGACGAAAAGTAAAGACTGATGCGAAGACAAAAAATATTGTTAAGGCAACGGCGGCTTTTATTGCCGGAGTAGCGGTTGTTGGCGGTTTGGCTTATAGCGTTAGTAAAATTGAAGATGCTAATTTGGTTAAGGAAACAGTTGGATATCAATCAGTTGTGGAAAATACGCATAGAACAGAAGACAATAAAGGTTATTGGTATGATACGACAGCTATTGCAAGCGATTTAGCTAGTAGTTCAAATTATGACGACGATGTTTACGGAGCTTATTATAAAGTAAATGCGGATGGATATAATGTTTTAGGAACTATGGATGATATTATTGCTCAATCATCAGATTATCCAGATTTTACTAATTATTTAAAAGAACATGGGTTAGTTAAAGCTGATGGAAGTATCGATGTTGATAAATATATGGCGCAGGCTAGTATGGACTTGAAAAATCATTTAGAGAATAATACTGGGGAAAGGACTAGATAATATGGATATAGAGGCAGAGGTAGTTACACTAAACGATGGACTTGATTATGTTATTTTAGATGAAATAAGTGCACATTCTAATGTGTATGTATATTTATCTAATACGGAAGATCCAAGGAATTTTTGTGTTAGGAAAAGGATTCAAAATAATGTGGGTTCTTTACTCGTCGGACTTGATGACGATGATGAATATAATATGGCGATGAAGTTGTATTTTGAAAAAAATAAGAAGTAAATGGTGGTTAAATTGAAAATAAGATTTGGACTTATATTTACAAGAAATACTGGAAAGAAAATACCTTTAGAATCTATTATGACGTCTTGGTGGCTTAAGGTTGATGGTCAGGAGGAGACGGTAACAAATAGGGAAACAATATATGATGATGATTTAAAACAGGTTACTTTTGCGACAACTTTAAAGTTTAATTTTTCTTCTGAGAATGAAGGTAATTTAAAGAAGATATTAAGTGAAATCGAAGGTAATGATAAGTATAATTTGGAAAAAGCTCGAAAGCGGGCAAAAGATATTTTAGATTTAGCAGAGGTATTTATCAACGATAAATTTTATGGTGTTGTTTTGTCGAAGGATGAAATTTTACTGGATATTTATAAATTGATTAAACAATGTGAATTTATGAAGATTAACAGAAATTATTTTAAACATAAAGAAGATGTTCTTAAGAGACGAGTAAATTTATTTTTAGATAAAGGTTTTAGCGTTTCAAAGGTGTCTCATATGATGAATTTAACCGAGGATGAAATTAATGATTTACGCAATAAAAAAGCTGTCTGATGACAGCTTTTATTTGTTGGTTAGACGGTATATGTTATAAGATGGAGTATCAAACAATCTAAAGTCAATTGTCGAAACGCCAAGGCCATTTGAGACATACATGTCTGCATTTCCTATTTTATAATATGGTCCAGGATATTTTTGACCATTGGTTGGCAAGATGATTGGTGGTAAGAAAGGTAGCCTTACTTGTCCACCGTGAGTGTGGCCGGCTAAGATTAAATCAAATTTATTATTGTTTAGTTTATCAATGACATCTGGTTCGTGTATTAGAAGGATTTTATAAACAGGTCCACCGTTTTCAAAGGAGTTTATATAATCTATGGTACTAGTTAATTTATCGTTGATGTTTTGTTTATCAACAACGGTACTAACACCGGCGATGAGGATACTTGAGTATCCGTTTTTATAAATAGTATCATATGTGTTATTTAAGTTTTCAAAGTTACCTGTTTCGATGATGTTTTGCCATTCGTCAAATTTATAATCGTGGTTTCCAGTAATGGCATATTTGGCTACGTTGGCTTGTATTTTTTTTAGGCCTTCACCAAGTTCATTTGCCATAGTTGTCGTTAGGTTTGTGTCTTTATCAATTAAGTCACCGGTAAGGACGACGATGTCAGGTTCTTGTTCGTTGATACTTTTTATTAGTCTATTTAATTTGTTTTTATCAAACATACGGCCATAGTGAATGTCAGATATTTGAATTATTTTTAAACCATCGAAATTTTCAGGGATATTTTCATTTGTAATTTTATATTCATGCAAAGTAATCATTTGGGTGGCAATGAAATGACTATATGCAAGAACTAAAGAGATTACAATAATAAGCAAAATAAATATCGATAGTATTTTATGATTTTTCATATCTTTCACCTAGTTTCGTTTTAACATAAAAAAGGCAATTATTTAGCCGAATAATAGTAAGAATGTTTGAAGTGACATGAGGATTCCATTGTGCATGAAGTGGAAGCCGGTAGAGACAAAGATGTTATTGGTTTTGGCAAGCATATAAGCAAAGGCAAAGCCACAACTGGAATATGATAGTAAATAGATTGGGAATAGGGCATTTAGGGGCATGGTTATGAGATGGAGAGAGCCAAAGATAAGACCTGAGGTTAAGATAAATAAGACATCATTTTTAAATATAGCACGGAAACAACCTCTAAAGGTAAATTCTTCTAAGATAGGGGCGAATATTACAGAGGCAACGAAAATATAAATTGGTGAGACTTGGAATGATGATCTTATTGAGCTTTCGTTTTCAGAAATTCCCCCGCCTAAGATACTAATTAAGGCGTTTGAAGAAATCATGACGATGACAGCAAGAAGATAGTATTTGAGGTATTTTTTAAAGTATTTGAGATTGTTTTTTTTAATGTCTTTAAAGGAATTAGTTATTTCTTTTTGAAATAAGAAGAAAATGCATAAGATAATAATGAATTCCATGAATAGGCTATAGATGTTAGCGACATATTCCGGAAGTTTATTTGGGTCAATTCCTAAGGCATAAAGTGGGGCAGCAGAGAAAAAACTGACCGCAAAATAAATAAGAATGCCTAAAAGACCTTTTAAGATATTTTTAATATATGTTTTATCCACTTTTTATCACCTTTAAATATTATATCAAATTTTTATGAAAAAAGTGGTGTTTTATGCATAAAAATATAGAGTATACATACAATTTTACTGAAAATATTTGTCAATAAGCGTTTTTTATGTTATAATTTAAGT
>CALVRJ010000033.1 GCA_944358545.1 uncultured Bacilli bacterium
TCTTTTTGTAGTGGAATAAAAATCTTTTTAAGATTTTTGAAGAAAATTACTTGACTTCTTATAGTTAGTCATCTCCAAAATAAATCAAACATATTATAACCAAAATATAAACAATTTACAAGATACATAAAAAACTCAATTTAATGAGTTTTTACTTACCAACACAAAATCTACTAAATAATTCATCTAATAATTCTTCACTATAATTTTCGCCAATAATATCACCAAGTAAATTCCATATCTTTCTAAGATCAATCTCGACAATATCTATTGGATATTTATCAATACCCGCACGTACATCAGCTACACTAGCTAAAACTTGCCTTAAAATTGCTTTACTACGTGCACTAGTTAAATAAGTCAAATCAGCAGTCTCAATCTTTTCTAAATTAAATAACTTCTTTATTCTCTCCTTAATTTCATCTATATTTTTATTATCTTTAATACTAATATAAATCGGATTATCAAGCAAAGAGGTATCTAATTTCTTATCTAAATCAATTTTATTCACTACAATGATATGATTTTTATCCTTAATTTTAGCTAAAATCTTTTTTTCATCAGCAGTTATCTCTTCATTATAATTTAAAACAAATAGAACTAAATCAGCTTGATCAATTAAATCAAGACTCTTAGAAACACCGATACTTTCAACAGTATCTGAAGTCTCTCTAATTCCAGCCGTATCTATTAAATTTAATATAATATTATCAATAACAATACTTGCTTCTATACTATCGCGAGTCGTTCCTTGAACATCTGTCACTATAGCTCTATCCTCGCCCAAAAGCCTATTAAGCAAACTACTCTTACCAACATTAGGCTTACCAGCAATAACTGTCTTTATTCCATTCTTAACTATTTCTCCTTCATTACTCTTTTCCAAAATATTTTTAATTTTAGCTTCGAGTACACCTAAACTTTCCTTAACTTTCTTATTAGTCATAACCGGTGTATCCTCGTATTCCGGATAATCTATATTCACCTCGATATTCGAAATAATTCCTGCTAAATCATCTCTTAAATCTCTAATTAAATTTGAAACCTCGCCACTAACTTGATTTAAAGCCATCTCTCTCGCCTTATCAGTCTTTGAATTAATTAAATCCATAATTCCTTCAGCTTCTGTCAAATCGATCCTACCATTCAAAAAAGCCCTTTTCGTAAATTCACCCGGTTCAGCAAGTCGACAACCATTTACAAGTAAAAGTTCTAAAATCTCATTAGTTGTCATAATTCCTCCGTGAGCATTTATTTCCGCCACATCTTCACAAGTAAAAGTTTTTGGAGCGCACATTTTACTCACTAAAACCTCATCTATTTTTTTCCCGTTATCCACAATAAAACCATAATGAATTGTATGACTAGGTGCCTCTTTAAACTTTTTATTACTAAAATTCTTTGAAACAATCTCAAATGCCTTTGGACCACTAACTCTAATAATTGAAATTGCCCCTACACCTTGAGCTGTTGAAATAGCCGCAATAGTATCATCCATAAAAATCACTTCCTTTTAAAAACAGTTACAATCTTATTTACAAATCTAGCTAAACCTAAATATTTTGGCCATGCCCTTACATCGATTAAAACATCTAAAGATAACACTTTATCCGCATATGTAATTACCCATCCTTCCTTATATTTAGGAGGAACAATATTTAAAGGAAACATATGCCTTAAAATAGAATTTTCAACTCTATCATTCATATACTGTGGAAAATATTTTCGAGAATTATTTAAAGCCTCTCCCGCATGCACAAAACCATGTTGTTTAAAAAAAGGCTTTTTTTCATCTAAATTTTCCTGCCATGGTTTATTATAAAAATCGTGAAGCAATCCAGCAATAGCTCCATCACGATAGTTCCAACCTCTCTTCTTACAAATCTTATAAGTCAAATAAGAAACAGCTAAACAATGTTCATATAAAGAACTATGTTCATGATGTTGCCACTTTTTTCGCTTATAAAATTCAGGGTTTTGTAAAATTGGTGAAACTATATCCATAAACTCATCATTGCCTAAAACTTCCTGTGTTATATCCTTCTTTTTTTTCATTCTTATAGCTCCTTATTACATCTTTTATATTATACCAGATTATCAACAAAAAAGAAGAAAAAATTAAATTTTCTTCTTAAGATTTAAATTTAATGACAACATATCTATTAGGCTCTTCGCCCTCACTTTGCGTTATTACATTATCAAACTCAGATACTACCATATGCACAATTCTTCTATCATATGAATTCATTGAATCGAGTTTCGCATCTATCTTTGTTTTTTGAACCTCTTTGGCAATTTTTCTTACTTCTCTTTTTAAAATCTCTTCTTTATGTTTGCGATAACCCGCTATATCTAAATTGACCTTTATTCCAAAACCAAGTTTATTTCTTAAAGCTTTACGTAGTAAATGTTGTAACGATTTTAAAAATTTGCCTTCTTTTCCTATTAAAAGCCTAGCTTCCTCTTCATCCAAAGAAGAAACATAAACATTTAAATCGCCACCGTTATCCTTAAATTTAATATCTACATTTTTTATATCTAAATATTCCAAAAATTTATTCAAATAATCTCTAATAAAATCCTTAACATCGTATTTTGTTACTACAGACACTAAATATTTTACTTTTCCAAAACTACCTGCATTTTCCGAAATTGCAAAATAAACTTCGTTTGAATTAACATTTAACTCAGCTAAAATTGCAGCTAATGCTTCTTCTTTATTTTTGGATTCTCTTCTTACTACTTCCATTTTCTTTTGCCCTCCTAATTAACTGACCTTGGACAATCGTAAATAAACTACCAGTTATCCAATAAACAATAATACTTGTTGGCATTACAAATGATGAAATTACAATAAATATAAGCATAATATTCATCGTCATTTTAAGTTGTTTCTGTTGTTCTTCTGAATTAGCAGACATTCCAGAATTTAACTTAAATGAAAAGAAAGTTGTAAGTGCGACTAATATAGGCAAAATTAAATATAAATAATTTCCATTAGTAAATGAACCTATAAATGGTGTCGTTCCTAAATTAAAGCCTAAGAATTTACCCTCAAATATAATTGGAAGTCTATTCAAACTCTCTAAGAACACAAGGAATAATGGTAACTGAATAAAAGCAAACAAACAACCTGACAATGGATTAATTTCATACTTCTTATAAATTGCCATCATCTCTTGTGCTTTCATCATTTGATCCTCTTGGGAATCGCGATGACGATATTTATTTTCAAGCTTTTCCAAATCTTTTTGAGCGAATTTCATATTTTCAGACTGCAAAGCAGACTTTTTACTAATAGGGAAAATAATAAGTCTAATTAAAATCGTAACAACAATAATTGCCCAGCCATAATTACCTAAAAATTCTCCTATCTTAATAATAACCCAACTTAATGGTTTTACAAATAAAGATTCCCAAAGACCATTATACTTACCAGAAGCAGGCGTAAATTCGTCACACTTTGGAAGATCTTTAACATCTACACCATTATTCTTATAAGTTTTAATAACATCTTTATCCGTTGGCTGACATAAAATATTTTCAGTTAAAGTTTGACCAGTTGTCTTTTCTTTAACCTGTTTTCCATCCTCATCTTTTAAATACGTCGTACAACCTGTAAGACCTATCGTTAAAAGACCAACTAATATTACCAGTAATACTTTCTTCCTCATCTTATTTCTCCTTCGTTAAGCCTAATTTATCAATAATAAAGTCCACTTCTTTACTCATCTCTTGATAACTTTTCTCGGCAATCCCTTTTTTAACAATAATTACACAATTAAAATCATCTTTAAATTTATATTGATCGATAATATTTTTTAGTCTTCGTTTAACTTTATTTCTTATAACCGCATTTCCGATTTTTTTACCAACCGAAAATCCAAACTTATAAATATCGTTATCTTTCTTTTCTTTATAAACTAAAAAATCCATATACTTAAAAGGCTTGTTATTTTTAATAATCCGCGTAAACTCTCGGCTTTCCTTAATAATATTAATCTTCTTCATATCACTCACCTATACTAAAAACCACTGCCTCAGCAGTGACTACTAATGAGCTAAAACTTTACGACCTTTTTTTCTTCTCTTATTAATAATAGAAGTTTTCATACGTGCAAAAAAGCCCATTTTTTTACTTCTTCTCCTTGTATTAGGTTGAAACGTTCTCTTCATAAATCCACCTCCCAAAATAAATTAATTGCTTAAATAATTATATAGATAAAAGACAAAAAAGTCAATTATTTTATCATATTTTTCGCACAAACCGTGCAAATAATATAATTATATCGTAATATTAAATTAATTTCAACAAAATTTTTTCAACATTCAAAATGTGACAAATTTTTATTCAATTTTTTTTCCACTTTTTAAAAATTATATATAAATAAAAAACAAAACTAACTTATCAACATATGTGTAAAACTTAAATTTATGCACAAAAGTGCAAAAAATACTTTTCCACAATTTAAGTGGAAAACTTTATTAACCTATATTTTTAAACACATTAAAGCTGTGGATATTTTTTTTAAAATTTTGATTCACTTTCTATGGAATATTTTGTCAAAATAATGTAAAATAAGAAATAGATTGTTGTTTGTATTATGGGGGGATATCTATGGATTTAGATAGTATGTGGAAAGTTTTTCTTTCAAAAATCGAAATAAAACTTAAACCAGTTCTATATCAAACTTGGTTCAAAGATACTAAATTAATAGATTTAAATGATGAATATGCCATTGTCCAAGTACCCTTTGATGTCCACAAAAAACACTTATCCGAAAATTATAGCGACATCATTAAAGAAACCTTTTTAGAAGTAACCGGTTCTGTCTTTAAATTCAAATATGTAACTGAAGAAGAAGCCAAAACTGCTATACCTCAAAAAGAGACAAAAACTGTGGATAACAATGAGGCAATATTTGAAAGTGGACTAGATAGCCGCTATACATTTGATAATTTTATTGCTGGAAACAGTAATAAATTTGCCAAAGCCATTGGTTTAGCGGTTGCCGAAAAACCTGGTGCTATGTATAACCCTTTATTTATATATGGTAATAGTGGTCTTGGAAAAACCCACTTAATGCATGCTATAGGTAATTATATTATGGCAACATCCAATAAAAAAGTACTCTATGTCACAAGTGAAAAATTTGTCGACGACTTCCTTAATATATATAGAAGAAACGAAACTAGTAATTTTAAAGCTGTAGATGCCTTTAAAAGAAAATATCGTGACATCGATGTACTTATGATAGATGATATCCAATATCTAGAAATTGCTTCCAAAACACAACAAGAATTTTTCAACACATTTAACGAACTACATACCCAAAACAAACAAATAATCATATCCTCTGACCGTTCTCCTGACGACCTAAAAAAACTCGAAGAAAGGCTAAGAACAAGATTCAATTGGGGCTTAACTATTGACATTCTACCCCCTGACTTTGAACTAAGAATGGCCATATTAGATAAAAAAATAGAAGCTCAAGGAATCGGCAAACTAGTTCCTACCGAAGTTAAAGAATACATTGCAAACAATTGTACATCAGATATAAGGAAACTTGAAGGAGCCCTAACCCGTGTCTTTGCATACGCTACAATTATGAATGGTTCAGAAATAACCTTAGATTTAGCCATTGAAGCATTAAAAGATTATATTGGTAAAAACATTATATCTAAAAATAAAATCGATCAAGTAATTCAATTAGTAGCCAACAACTATAATATTACGGTAGAAGACATAAAATCTAAAAAAAGGCTTTCAAAAATTGCCGTTCCAAGACAAATAGGCATGTATATCTGTCGTGTTCATTTAAAAGAATCATTACCTAAAATAGGAAGTGAATTTGGTGGAAAAGATCATACGACAGTTATGCACTCAGTTGCCAAAATAAAAAGGGAATTAAAAAAAGACAAAAATCTCGAAGTGGAAATATCCAAAATAATAAATCAAATTAAATAGTGGATAATTAAATTTTATCCACAGTTAATTTTTTCAAAAAAACACGATTTTAACTAGAAAAAATAACCCATAATCCACTTTTCCACTTTTTCCCCACTAATAATAAAAAATAATATTTAAAATAATAAAATAACAAGGAGATGTTTTTATGAAATTTTCAATCAATCAAGATATTTTACTTACTCATTTAAACTATGCAATAAGAGGAATATCAACCAAAAATTTAAGACCAATATTAAATTGTATCAAATTTGAACTAACCGAAGAAGGGTTAAACCTTATGAGTACTGATAATGAAATAGCTATTAAGACTTTTATTCCTAAAAAAGACATCTATCATATAGATTCTTATGGTGAAATAGTTGTCTCAGGAAGATATATATATGAAATAGTTAGAAAACTTCCTAATGAATTAATAAACCTTGAAGAAGTAATCGATTCTAAACTATACATTACAACTGAAAATTCATCATTTACCTTAAATTGTAATGCCGCTACAGAATTTCCAGATTTAGAATTAGAATTTAATCAAAACCCAATTGTTTTAAACCAAAAAGTTTTCAAAACAATCATAAATCAAACCGCATTTGCTGCTTCACCAAGTGAAACAAGACCAGTTTTAACGGGAATAAACTTCAAAATCGAAAACAATGTTATGGAATGTACAGCTACCGACTCATATCGTTTAGCTGTGAAAAAAGTTCATTTAGATAATAATATAACTGAAAAATCCAATTTAATAATTCCAACCAAAAATTTAAACGAATTATATAAAATGTTAAATGATGATGAAGACAACATTGAAATGCACATTTTTGGAAACAAAGTAATCTTTCGTTTTGATTGTATAACCATGCTTACTAGAGTAATAAGTGGAACATATCCGGACACATCAAAACTAATCCCAGATGAATATGAACTTACAATGACTGTGGATTCAACAGATTTCTTTGCGGCTATTGACCGGGCTTCACTCCTTACTAACGAATCGGATAAAAATACGATAAAACTTCAAAGCAATGGCGACCAAATAATAATTTCTTCTAATATTCCTGAAATAGGAAATGTCGAAGAAAAGATTAATGTTAAAAAAGATAATGATAATGAAATAAAAATTGCTTTTAACTCTAAATTTATGATGGAAGGTGTAAAAGCTCTTGAATCAGAAGAAATAGAACTTAAATTTAACGGCGAAATAAAACCAATTATTTTAAAAAATCCCGAAAATGACGACGTTACAGAATTAATTTTACCAATTAGAACATATTAAAAATGTTCTTTTTTTAATTTTTAAACCTTTTTCGACAAAAGTCGACCTCTCTTTTGAGTATAAGAGATGTGTCATTTGAAATGACAAGGGAGGTATTATGTTTCAAAATTCATATGAAATTAATAGTAAAACAAACTCTATTCTAGCTATAACAGGAAAAGGAAGTATAATATTTGAAGGTGTCAAAGAAATCTACAACCCTAAAAAACCCCAAGCGATAATCAATCATAGTTGTAAATATTATGGTAGTACGTATGATGGACGATTAAAAACATCTCAAGCTATCTTAGGAACAAAATATAAATTACCGATAGCCATATCTGAGTCTAAAGATATAATTATGTTTCCTACAAAATCTTTTTACGATGACACATGTTCTTGGATTTCTTTTAATAATATCGTTAAATATGAAGAAATTAATAACAAAGTATGTATATATTTTAAAGAAGGTAGTCCCCAAATATTTGATATATCATTAAAAACGTTGGAAATTGAGATATTAAGAGCTTCAAAATTACTATTAATTCTAAAAAGTCATAACGAGGAATGACTTTAACCCAAAAAATAAGCCGAAAATGCCTATTTTTTTGATTTATGCCCTATTTTTGTGTTATAATTATATATAGGTATAGGAGTACATTCACGCCCAAAAAACGCGTAAAGGGTAATAAAAATCGAAAAGAGGTAAAATATGCATATTAAAAATTTAGAAATCCACAATTTTCGAAATTACTCTAACTTTAAAATAGACTTTGACCCTCATATCAATATAATATATGGAGATAATGGTCAGGGTAAAACAAATCTTCTAGAAAGTATTTATGTTCTTGCCCTTACTAAATCACATCGTTCTTATATAGAAAATAGTCTTATTAAAGATGGGGAAAAAGAAGCTGTACTTAAAGGAACTATACTTATGGATATGCCGTATAACCTTTATATTCACCTTGGAAAAAGTACAAAACAATTAAAAATAGATGATAACCCAGTTAAAACTATATCATCATACATTGCTAAAACCAATGTAATTATTTTTTCTTCAGAAGATTTAGACTTAATCAAAGGTGGACCCGCTGGCCGAAGAAAATATTTAGATTTAGAAATAAGTCAATTATCGGCCAATTATTACACTGTGGAAAGTGATTTAACTAAACTTATTAAAATTAGAAATGAATATTTAAAAAAAATGAATAATAATGAACACATTGATCAAAATTATTTTGATATTTTAACCGATTATATTGTTAACAAAAGTGTTTTCATTTATCAAATGCGGAAAACTTATTTTGATAAAGTAAATAAAGTTTTACCTAAAATATTCAAAGAAATATCTGGTTTAGATGGTTTTAATTTAAAATATAATCCTTCTATCCAATTTGAAAATTTTAAAAGCGATTACTTAAAAGAAACATTACAAGAAAAATTTAAACAAAATCTCGATAAAGAAATCATCTTAAAAACGACATTATATGGCCCTCAGAGAGATGATTTTACCTTCTGTATAGAAGATAACAACTTAAGAGAGTTTGGCTCTCAGGGCCAGCAAAAAATGGCTGTAATCGCCTTAAAATTATCCGAAATAGAAGTATTTAAAGATTATAAAAGGCAAAATCCAATAATTTTACTTGACGATGTCTTTAGTGATTTAGATAATACTAAAAAAAATAACCTTTTGAAACATTTAAATAGTGATATGCAAATAATTATTACGACAACAGATTTAAAAAACATCGACAAAAAGTTATTAAAACAAGCGAAACTAATTCACATAGCAAACGGTCAAATAATAGAAAACGAGGTGGCATAAATGGCCGAAAATCAAGAACACTATGACGTATCCGATATTCAAGTCTTAGAAGGACTAGAAGCTGTTCGTAAAAGACCAGGAATGTATATCGGAACAACAGATGTAAAAGGACTTCATCACCTAGTGTGGGAAATAGTCGATAACAGTATTGATGAAGCCTTAGCTGGATATTGTAATAATATCGAAATCGTTATAAATAAAGGTAATTCTATTACTGTTAAGGATAATGGACGTGGAATACCCGTAGGAATCCATCCTAAAACTGGGCTTTCCACAGTAGAAACCGTTTATACCGTTCTTCACGCTGGTGGAAAATTCGGTGGCGGTGGATATAAAGTCTCTGGTGGACTTCACGGAGTTGGTGCTTCGGTTGTCAATGCCCTATCACTTTGGACAACTGTAACTGTTTATCATGATGGTAAAATTTATGAAGCAAAATTTAAAGATGGTGGACATATCGCCCAAAAATTAACAGTTATTGGGGAATGTGAAAAAGAAAGAACCGGAACAACCGTTTCCTTTAAACCAGACCCGGAAATTTTCGATACCGATATTTTTGATTATGAAACACTTAAAACCAGAGTTCGCGAACTAGCTTTCTTAAATAAAGGATTAAGACTAACTTTAAGAGATGACCGTGACGATGAAGATACGACTGGAGAAACATTCCATTATGAAGGTGGCATCAGCGAATACGTAAAATATCTAAATCGAAATAAAACGCCAATTCAAAGTGATATAATTCATCTTCAAGGCAAAGACGAAGGTGTCTTCTTTGAAGTAGCCATGCAGTATACAACAGGGTACACAGATAACATTTATTCCTTTGTTAACAACATCAACACTCATGATGGTGGAACTCATGAAGAAGGAGTTAGAAGAGCGTTAACAAGAGTTTTAAACAACTATGCTCGAAAAAATAAATTCTTAAAAGATAAAGATGACCCACTAAGTGGTGATGATGTTAAAGAAGGCCTTACAATGATTGTTTCCTGTAAGCACCCTAACCCACAATTTGAAGGTCAAACTAAAGGAAGATTAGGCAATTCCGAAGTTCGTAAACTTGCCGATAAAGTCTTCTCAGAAGGCTTTGAAAGATATCTACTTGAACATCCAGATGAAGCTAAAATTATTGTGGAAAAAAATATGACTGCCGCCAGAGCCAGAGTAGCTGCCAAAAAAGCTCGTGAACTTACTCGTCGTAAGAGCGATTTAGACGTTATTAACTTTGGTGGAAAATTAAATGATTGCAAAGATAAAGACCCATCTAAATGCGAAATATTCTTAGTCGAAGGAGACTCAGCCGGAGGATCTGCCGTAAAAGGAAGAGATTCTATGACTCAAGCAATTCTTCCACTTCGTGGTAAGATTCTTAATGTGGAAAAAGCCCGTCTTGATAGAGCACTATCAAACGAAGAAATAAGAACGATAATTACTGCCTTTGGTACAGGAATAGGTCAAGAATTTGATTTAAAGAAACTTCGCTATGACAAAATAATCATCATGACTGATGCTGATGTCGACGGTTCACATATTAGAGTATTATTACTTACCCTATTCTACCGTTTCTTTAGGCCAATAGTCGAAGCTGGTCACGTTTACGCTGCTCAGCCCCCACTATTTTGCATAAAACATGGAAAAACCCGTAAATACGTCTTAAACGAAGCTGAAAGAGATGCTTATTTAGCTTCCCTTAACCCTAATACAAAATATGAAATAGCTCGTATGAAAGGTTTAGGTGAAATGGATGCTGATGAACTTTACGAAACTACTATGGATATCAACAATAGAATCTTAAGAAAAATAACCGTTGATGATGCCGTAGCCGCCGATGAAGCATTTAATAAACTTATGGGCGAAGAAGTTGAACCAAGAAGGAAATTTATCGAAGATAATGCAGTCTTTGTTAAAAATCTAGATATATAGGAGGTAAATTATGGATCATGAAAGAGATAGACTAGAAGAAAATAATATAGTATCAGAAATTGAAAGCTCATTTATCGAATATTCCATGAGTGTCATTACCTCACGAGCCCTACCCGACTTACGAGATGGTTTAAAACCTGTTCACAGACGTATTTTATATTCAATGCTTGAATCTGGTTATACACCTGACAAAGCACACCGTAAAAGTGCGAAAATTGTCGGTGATGTTATGGGAAATTATCACCCACATGGAGATTCGAGTATTTATGAAGCCATGGTCCGTATGGCTCAAGACTTTAGCTATCGCTATCCTTTAGTTGATGGTCATGGAAACTTTGGAAATATCGATGGTTCTGGCGCCGCTGCTATGCGTTATACAGAATCAAGATTATCTAAAATTTCTTTAGAAATGCTTAGAGATATTAATAAAGACACAGTTGATTTTGTTCCTAATTATGACGAGTCTACTAAGGAACCAGCTGTTCTTCCATCTAGATTTCCAAACATTTTAGTAAATGGAACAATGGGAATAGCCGTCGGAATGGCCACTAATATTCCCCCACATAACTTAGGTGAAGTAATTGATGGCTGTGTTGCCTATATTGATAATCCAGACATTGATGTTTCTGGCTTAATGAACTATATCAAAGGACCAGACTTCCCTACAGGGGCCAGTATTTTAGGTAATAGTGGAATTAAAAAAGCCTATGAAACTGGACGTGGAACAATTACAATACGTAGTAAGGCAACAATCGAAGAGTCAAATGGTCGTCATCACATAATTATTGAAGAAGTACCATATGGCGTAAATACAGCCGAACTTAAAAATAAAGTTGCTGACCTAGTTCATACTAAAGTAATTGATGGAATCTCAGATTATCATACAGACTTAAAAGATGGCGTTAAAATAACTATAACTTTAAAAAAAGAAGCTAATCCCCAAGTTGTTTTAAATAATCTATATAAACATACTCAATTTCAAACAACATATGGAATTATTTTCCTAATGCTTGATAATGGAGTTCCAAAAACATTAAATTTAAAAGAAATAATTTCTAAATATGTTGATTATCAAAAAGAAGTAATCATCAGACGTACGAAATTTGATTTAAATAAAGCTGAAAAACGTGTTCATATCTTAGAAGGATATAAAATAGCCTTAGATAATCTTGATGACTTTATTCAAATCATTAGAGATGCCAGAACCGACGTTGAGGCTAAAACAAAATTAATTGAAAAATATGGTTTATCTGAAGTTCAAGCTGAAGCTATTCTAGAATTAAAACTTCGTCGTTTAACTGGCTTAGAACGTGAAAAAATAGAAGCTGAACTAAAAGATTTACTTGAAAAAATTGAATATTATAAAGATATCTTATCATCAGAAGCCAAAGTTTTAGCTATTGTTAAACAAGAGTTACTTGAAATAAAAGATAAATATGGTGATGAGAGAAGAACAAACATTGATATGACAGCTGTTGACTATATTGAGGATGAATCACTAATACCTGAGGAAAACATCGTTGTAACCTTGACAAATAAAGGATATATAAAACGTATGGCTAGTGAAACATATAAAACTCAAAACCGTGGCGGTGTTGGTATTAAAGGAATGTCGACAAACGAAGATGATTTTGTGGAAAAAATAATTTCCATGACTACCCACGATTACCTAATGTTCTTCACAAATAAAGGAAAAGTTTACCGTACAAAAGGATACGAAGTACCACTTTATAGTAGACAATCAAAAGGAATACCTATCGTTAACCTACTTCCATTTGAAAAAGGTGAAGAAGTAACTGCCATGTTGAAAGTTGAACAAAATGAAAAGTGCAAATACATCGTATTCTGTACCAAGAAAGGCTTAATTAAACGTACTAACATAACTGAATTTGAAAACATAAGAAGTAGTGGAAAAATTGCTATAACCTTAAAAGAAGATGATGAATTAATATCTGTTAAAAAAACAACAGGTGAAAATGAAATAGTTATTGCTGCATCAAATGGTCGCATGATTAGATTTAACGAAAACGAAATTAGAATAATGGGACGTACAGCAACCGGTGTTAAAGGAATTGAACTTGAAGATGACCATGTATGTGTTGGTTGTGAAATAGCTAATCCTGGCCAAGAAATACTCGTAGTAACGAGTAATGGATATGGTAAACGAACTAATATAGACGAATACCGTATGACCCATCGTGGAAGTAAAGGCGTAAAAGCTCTTAATTTAACAGACAAAAACGGCAATATAGTATCATTTAAATTAGTAAATGGTGATGAGGATCTAATGATTATAACTGACAGTGGAATAATTATTAGACTATCCGTTGACCAAGTATCAACAACAGGACGTGTAGCACAAGGAGTTAGATTAATTCATCTAAAAGATAATCAAAAAGTTAGTACAGTGACATTACTTGATAAAGAAGCAAGTGAAGAAAATGAAGATGAAGAAACAAATTTAAAACAAGAACAAAACGGCTAAAGCCGTTGTTTTTGTTTGATAAAATTATTATTGTATGGAGTACACTATATGTGGTTTTATTTAAAAAATAATTATAATGTTTCACGTGAAACATTATTCATTGATATATTATAAATTATGTAAAACTATTTTATAAATATCTTAAAAATTAAATTTAAAATTTATAATATTGAAATTAAAAGTAAATTAATTTTTTAAATAAAACAAATAAATCAAAAATAATTGAAAGTAAGCAATCTTTTTATAACTAATGTTTCACGTGAAACATTGATATTGTAATAATTTATTATTATAGAAAATAAATCTTATTATGTTAATAAAAACACTTAAAAAAATACAAAATACAAGCATAAAAAAAATTAACCTATGTTTCACGTGAAACATATAAAAATATCAATAATTGTGGAAAAAAATAATAAAATTATTTTAAATATAAAAGTATTAAAAGGAAGGTTTAACAACTACAATGTTTCACGTGAAACATTGATATTGTAAATAATGAAAAATACTTTTATAAATATCTTAAACCAGGGAATTTGAAACTTATAAAATTAAATTATTTATAGTAAATTTAATATTTTATACAAAATTAGATTTATATAAAACTACATTAAAACAAAAGTATTAAAAAAATAAAATAGACTAATGTTTCACGTGAAACATATAAATATTATCAATAATTGTGGAAAAATAGTTAAAAAACAATAAAAAATTTTAAATAAGGAAGTATTAAAATTATATTTAATAACAATGTTTCACGTGAAACCTTAATTATATTTATAAAATGTGAGAACAAATAAAAAATAATTATATATCAAAGAAAAGATTACATATAATCTTTTCAAATGTAAAACAAAAGATAAATTCGTGTTTAATTAAAATTTTATAAAAAAATTCAACAAAACATAAAAAATAAAAACATAATTAAATAGACATCAATGTTTCACGTGAAACATTGATGTTGTAATAATTTATTATTATAGAAAATAAATCTTATTATGTTAATAAAAATACTTAAAAAAAAATACAAAATACAAGCATAAAAAAAATTAACCTATGTTTCACGTGAAACATATAAAAATATCAATAATTGTGGAAAAAAATAATAAAATTATTTTAAATATAAAAGTATTAAAAGGAAGGTTTAACAACTACAATGTTTCACGTGAAACATTGGTATTGTAAATAATAAAAAATACTTTTATAAATATCTAAAATCAAGAAATCTAAAAATTATAGCATTAAATTAGCTATAGTAAACTTAATGTTTTATTCAAAATTAGCTATATATAAAACTACATTAAAACAAAAGTATTAAAAAAATAAAATATTAATATATTTGTTTCTAAAAAAAGATTATTTATATTCAATTTAGTTAAATATTTTAAATAAAAATAAAGGCAAATCCAAACATAGTTAAATAATCAATGTTTCACGTGAAACATTGGTATTGTAAATGACACAAATTACTTTTATAGATATTTTAAATTAAGTAAGTAAAATTTTATAATATTAAAAATTTTCTATAGTAAAATTAATTCCATTTAGCAAATTAAGATTTAAATAAAACTATATTAAAACAAAAGCATAAAAAAAATAAAATAGACTAATGTTTCACGTGAAACATATAAATATCATCAATAATTGTGGAAAATAGCTAAAAAACAATAAAAAAATTAAATATTAAAGTATTAAAATTATATTTAATAATAATGTTTCACGTGAAACATCGTAAAAAAATACAAATTGTGGAAAAAACAAGAAAACGAATAATAAATAAATGTATAAAATACGCTAATTAATGTATAAAAAACACAAATAGTTTCACGTGAAACATTAAGAAAATAAATAAAATGATATTTTTCTATGTCAATAACTTATGAAAATGTCCCGAAAAAAAGTAAACATTAGTGGAAAAATTTTTAAGCATATACATGGTTTG